>DATIAR010000030.1:0-7886 GCA_035457865.1 Nitrosopumilaceae archaeon | reverse complement strand
CGGGTTCAACTTTGAGTGAGCTTTCACCAGTAATTGTTATTGTCGTAAGATCTGATCTTGACAGTAAATCACTTATTGAGTTTACACCAAATATAGAATACGAAAACTGCGGTACTACAAAAATTGATGTCAGTGAAACTGCAACACCAAGAGACATCAAAATAAGACCATGTCTCCGTTGCATGATCTGCCTGTTTTTTACCTCCTTAAAACGATTTAGTAGATTTTGTTCATATAATTAGTAGACAAGAAAGACAAAATCTACAATAACTTAACCCCAAGATTTTAGAGATTGCTGATCAATCATCGACATGGGTCCGGTAAGCTCCAGCTACTATCGCGGTATTATTTTAGACCCATAATGATGTTTATGATGACGTACTGAAACTAGTTTAGAACCTTTGACATGCTATCCCTGTAAAAAATGCATTTAAACTTTGAGAATTTTATAAAAAAAGAAAAATGTAGAAATTATCATGCATTAAATTTGATGTATATGGCCGATGTAATTTTCGTTTCAAGTCCCATAGGTCTTGGTCATGCAACGCGTGACGTAGCTATTGCTCAACATCTTGATAATAGGATGAAATTTGTTAGTGGTGAAGTAGGTCAAAAGTTATTTTCAGAATATGGGTTTGAGGCACAAAACCTCTACAAACCTCCAATTTTTGATATTCAAAATGGTGCTCTAAAGAATCCATTGAGGTGGCTTTTTAGGTATTATTTGTACTATAAAAAATGTAAAGAGATTTCGTCAAATATAATAGAAAAAGAAAGACCAAAACTGATTGTAAGTGATGAAGATTTTGCATCTTTGTCTGTAGCTCAGGAAAAAAAACTGAAAACAATATTGATCACTGATATTTTAGAGACAAACTTTACCAGAGGCATTGGTTCATTCATAGAAAAAAAGATGAACAAATCAATGAAAGTGATAATGAAAAGATGTGATGTTATCATCATGCCAGAAGATGGAGTTGATGAAGACAACATCATCAGAGTAGGCCCAATAGTCAGAGAGACTCCTTATTCTAGAGAAGAACTTAGAAAGAGATTTTCTTTTGATAAAAAAACAATTGTAGTAAGCATAGGTGGTACTAGTGCAGGAGAATTTTTAATAGATAAAACGATTCAATCTTTCAAAAAGCAAAGCCTTGATGCAAACATGATAATTGTTTCTGGTCCAACCTTGAAAATTTCAGATGGGAGCATTCGAAATCTTGGTTTTGTAAACAATTTACATGAAGTCATCTATGCGGCAGATTTGATAATTTCTCTGGCCGGCAAGTCAACTATCGATGAAGCTAGATCTTATGGAACGCCTGGGATCTTTATCCCAATCAAAGGACATTTTGAGCAAGAAGAGAATGCAAGGGAAGCAGGTTTTTCCTTCGAAGATCTTGACCGTCTAGAATCATTAATTCCTGTAAAGATTAATGAAAAAAGAGATCCAAAAATGTTTGATGGTGCACAAAAGGCTGCTGATATTATAAAGAAATTTTTGTAATTCAGTTGTTTTGTTGAAAATTAATACATCCTGTTATTTCTTTACAAAAGGATTCATTGTGTACCAACCCTACACCAGGAACAAACTGTAGGATGTGATTGGTATTATTGTCCTTGAAAAGCTCGCCGCGTTGAATCTGGATTGGTTGTTCCTCTTCAAAAAAGTCTCGATTTGGAATCATGGGATTAACTTCATTTTCAAGGTATTAAGGGATCCGCATAAGTTATTCGAAATGATGAGACGACCCTTTCCAAAATTTCTATACTAACAGCATTTTTACGCAATGCTTTATACTAGGATTTCTAGAGTTGTATCAAAGTTTTGAAAAATCTAGTCGTTGCAAAGTTTGGAGGTAGTGCAATAGGAATAGATGGCAATCTAATCCCAATCATAATCAAAAGAATAAACGAATTAAAAAAAGACACAAAGGTAATAGCTGTCTTTTCTGCACCACTTACTTCACATGAAGGCAAACAACGATCACTTACTGATATTGCAATCATGATTGGCCAAAAAGCGCAAGAAGGAAAAGACGTAGGTGTCGAGAATCTAAGAAAACCATACATGAAGATACTTGAATTTGTAGATAAGAAATACCAAGACGAGTGTAAGAAAACAATTGATTCCTTTTTAGAAAAAGCAGATATAGCCATCAAGCAGGCTTTAGAAAAAAAAGAGTTTGCAGATGTAATAAGATCAAGTACACTTGCCTATTCAGGAGAGGTTTTGATGTCATATGTAATGAACTACATTCTTAAAAGTAACAACATAAAATCTGACGTAATAGGGTTTGACATATGGCCCATAATAACTGACAATAATATTGAATCTGCAAACTTTCTTGCATCAGAGTCCGCTCAAAATATTGAATCAGTGGAAACATTATTAGAAAAAAATGATGTCCTGTCAATAGGAGGATTTATTGGAAAAACCGTTGATGGCTTGGAAACCACATACGAGAGAGGTGGTTCTGATAGAACTGCTGCAGATCTTGGGATATTGTTTAACAAAAAATACAATACAAGAATAGATTTTGAAAAGGACAGTGCAGTACTTTCTGCAGATCCAAGAGTCGTAAAAGATGAGTTAGAGGACATAGCCCATCTCTCATATAACGAAGCAAGGACTGCAGGAATGTTTGGCATGAAGATACTTGATCCTATTGCCATCAAAGAGATAGTGGAAAATGGTGTTGACATTCCCATAATTATCACGGACATGAATAATCCATCAAAGACTACAACAATAGAAAGAAGACCTCCTGACAAAAATGGACACCCACTCAAGATAGTAACAGGAAAGAAAAACTGTTCCATCTTAAGAATAGAAAGTGTTGCTGCACAAAGCTTGTTTAATTCACTTGAAAAAGAAAAAAGATACAGCGAGTTTGTGGTCTTGTCACCATACATAAAGGACGACATTGAATTTACAAGGATACTATTTCTTGATGCAGATTATGTAAAACGAAATGAAAGATACATACTGGCATTTGATTCCCTTGCGACTATAACCTACAATCGAGGAGTGATAACTCTGATTGGAGACGAGATGTGGCGTGTGCAACAAATTGCGTCAAAAGCAAGCTCCAAAGTAGGCGAAGCAGGACTTAACATCTTAAACATGGACGCTCAAGAAGAGACATCAAGAATTATCATAGTAATTGAAGATGCTTCAGACAACATAGAAAGAGCTATTCGTGTAGTTCACGCAGAGAGATCAAAGATCACTTTTGTATAAAATAAAATCATCAAAAGTTTGACCCCTACAGGTCTTTACCCATAGAAGTCAAATAGGGTTTGTTCTTGGACCTCTTATCTAGAATCAGTCCGGCGTTACCCAAAACACGCGCTATTGTATATAGGTAGAGGCAATATTTAGACCTGATCTATATAGATCACCTAGGAGAACTGCCTTCCTGCGTACCACAGAACCAAGCCTGCGCCTATCATAACATACCATTTCAAATTTCTTTTATTAGTGAACATGTTTTTTGATGTCAAGTCCTCGTCTTTTGTAATAGACGCTCTGATTTTTCGAAGCTCAAAGCCTTGCCCTATAAGACCAATGACTATCAATGCAACAGCTGTGAAAGACAATACTGGTTCCATGTTCACAGTTGCATCTAATACAATATTAGTATGTTTGAGATTCTTGTGTTTGAAATTACATATTTTGATTAATTCTTTAAATTACCATACTTGCTGAGTTTTCTTATGAAAGAACAAGGTAAGATTTGGATGAATGGCAAACTTGTACCTTTTAAGAGTGCCAAAGTGCATGTGCTTACCCATGCGTTGCATTATTCCACAGCAGTCTTTGAAGGAATAAGATGCTATAACACATCAAAAGGTTCTATGATATTTCGTTTACCAGAACATGTTGAGAGACTATTTAGCTCAGCTAAAATGTACTCAATGAAGATACCGTATTCTAAAAAAGAAATTTCTGATGCCATAATTCAAACAGTAAGAAAAAGTACGATGAAAGAATGTTACATCAGACCAATAGCATACTATAGTTATGGCATGCTAGGACTCACACCAACTGCAAACAAGATCGATGTTGCCATAGCATGTGTTGAAGCACTTCAAGAATATACAAAGGCAGGAAAAATTCGCGGAACGCGCTGCAAAGTTTCAAGATGGCTAAGAATTGATTCGAGATCACAGCCTATGCAGGCAAAGGCAGCTTCAAACTATGCAAATGCGGCACTTGCAAGAGTTGAAGCTCTAAAGAGTGGATACGACGAGGCAATAATGCTCAATTATGATAACAAGGTGGCCGAGGGAAGTGCAGAAAATATATTTCTAGTAAATGATGGCAAAATAATTACTCCTCCTTTGAGTGCCGGAATATTACCTGGCATTACTAGAGATAGTGTCATAAAGATAGCAAAAGATGAAAAATTATCCATTACAGAAAGGAATTGTAGCCTAAAGGAGCTGTTTGCAGCAGATGAGGTATTTATGACCGGAACTGCCTCTGAGATAAAGCCAGTTACAGAGATCGATGACAAAGACATAGGCGACGGTAATCCAGGCAGGGTGACTCTGAAGCTTCATAAGATCTTCATGGATGTGGTATCTGGAAAAGATAGACGGTTCTCAAAGTGGCTCACACCTGTCTAGACTGCATATTTTCAACAAAGATTCAATTATATCAAATTATAATTTACGTTCATGGTACTCTCTTTAGTAGATCAGCACAAACCCAAGTGCTATCTTTGTGAGAACATTTTTGAGAACATTGAAGAATTACGAAAGCATCAAGAAACAGCACACAAAGACTTTATCGAATACCACCAAAACAAACATGACCACTCGCCTGCGCCAGGTGATGTGACTGTATTTTAAAGAGAAAAAACATGGAATCAAAATCTCAGAATGAAAAAATTTGTTGGTTCTGTAAAAAGGGACGCCATGAGGAATGCATGAAAAAGATTCCAATCGATGCTGCCTCAGAAGGCCCACATGACTGCACCTTTGATACCAAACTTGTAGATTGTCAGTGCAAACATTAGAACCGATTTAATTTCAGGTTCCGCTAGAATTTTTCCACCCAACCGGTCTTGAGTGGGCCTTTGTCATGTGTCTGAGCATCCTTTCTTCTTGTGTGAACTCCATGTTGCATATCTTGCAGACTGGAGCAGACAGTTTTTCTTTTCTTCCAAACAATTTCATACAAAAAAATAAAAATTTAACGTGTTAAATATGTTAGGAAAAAATTTATTTTGAAAAATAATAATTAATATTGACTAAAGATGACAGGTATGGAATTATCTACCATATTGGTCTAGTTTTTGACCAAGTTTGTGACTAATTATTTCTTTTTATTGGAATTATACTGTGTCCAGGCTTTTGCGTAGCTGTCCATCATTAGATGAATTGCTTTATCATACGAATCTAGTGCTGAGAGCCTGAATTGTACATACATTTTTGCAAAATTAGTTGCCAGCTCAATTTGATTTATAGTCATATCTGTGATGGATTTCCAATAGGTATCAAAGAGGCCAAGAGCTTTCTGATCTATTCCTAACTTATCAAAGAATTCCTTTTCAGACACATAACAAGAGCTGTAAAAGTCATCCATCATGTGTAGATATTTTGTGTAAAGATCAGAGTAAAGTTGTGCATAGGTTGGAATTTGAGACTCTAATTTTTGGATTATCTCAGATGTGTTATCTTTCATGACATCACATATGGAAATATCCTTTTTTCCAGAAGATTCAGCCTCCCTTTTGGCAGCTTTGATTGTTTGAGCCATTTTTTCTTTGGTCATGTTCTCAACTGATGTGATTTTTTCCGTTGTTTCTTTTGTCATTGTCTTCATAATGTTGTTATCATTGTTAAATCTGTCCTTATGTTCATTTTTGTACAACATATCCATCTTGATGGTAAATTAGACCATTTGTAAAGAAACGTGTAATAGATCTGATTAGTGGTTTTGATTTGTATTTCCATACATCTGATCTTATATTTGCAATCATCTTTTTTCTTATTTTTAAATAAGATTCAATGCGTATGAAATCTAAACAATATCAAGGCGGGTCTAGTGGGATTTGAACCCACGGCATAGGGATTTCCCTGAAATCTTAAGAGTCCCTCGCTCTACCTGGCTGAGCCATAGACCCGCAAAATAGCAGGCGCTAATTTCGTTATTTAAACTTGAGTCAAAATGAAATTGATTTTAATTTTTTGCAGTCTCGATTTGAGAGTACTTCTCAAGAATCTTTGTCAGGACAGTAGATACTGGTGCGTTGTTCATCTTTTCTTTTTCTGCCAAGAGTTTTCTGTATGCATCTAGTGTGATGTAAACAGGAATTGAGCCGTTTCCTTCAAGCAGTCCTCTAACTTTGTATAGTGCAGTCTCCATTCCTTTTTCTGCAATCTTTGCAAATTTAATTTTGTTAAGAATTCCACCCAGTGGTCCAAGTGGCATTTCATAATTTACTGTCATGCCAAGCCTTGTCAGCTTTTCATCTAGCTCTTTGAACTCCATCACAATATCCCATTTCTTAAACGGACCCTTGATCATCTTTGCTGCAATTCGTTCGCCTTGAACAAACTCTGTTGTTTCACAATCCCACTCGAGTCTTTTTCCATCAAAGTCACCTATCACTCTAAATGTAGTTCCAACTCCCATACCTGCTTTTACATCCATTGGTACTACGGTCATGCCAACACGTTCTTCAAACTGGTCGGCAATGTGTTCTGGTCTTGCAAAATAAGTAAAAACATTAGACACAGATGCTTTGATATCAATGGTTTTACTAACAGTAGCCATTCATTTGCAACTTCTTTTCAGACTGGATTTAAAGCTTTTGCTAATTTTCAGCTAATAGTTCCATTTGTATTATATTAAAGAAAAATGATGTTTTATCAATGATAAAATCAAGCCAAGTTTTTCTGATAATTTTAGTTGGCCTATTGACAATATCGCCAGTTTATTATGCAAGTGCACATTCTTTGTTTAACTCATCTGAGGAGAAGATAGGTACTCATCGAGTTCAGATCGCAACCTTGCCAGAGATCCCAACAGTTAACGAAAAATCTCAGATTCTCTTTAGAGTGCTAGATGATAGTGAGAATGAAGTTGAGAAATTCAGAATGGGTGCAAGGATCTACTACAATGATGTACTAGTTGATACATTCCCTGTGCAGTACCACGATAGTGGTCATTGGGAGACTGATTATGTCTTTACTCAGCCGGGAATTCATATTTTCAGAGTCGATCTGTATGATGTTTCAGAAAATGGCGTGCTGACTTACACATTCAACATAAGCACATTGAATCCATTTGGCTACATCTTTTATTATATTGTGATTGCAGGTGGATTTGGTGGCAGTGGATTAATTATTTGGAGTTTGCTTTCAAGAAAAAAAGCAAGAGCTAAACTTTAGCTTGAACCGAAACTTTACCTAGTCTGAAAGCAAACAGGGTAGTAAGCAGAGTCATTGCAAAAAGCAATATTCCAATGCCAAGATGTATTGCAACAAGTAACGCGTGCAGTTTCAGATCAATTACGATAGCACCCAAAGTGATTTGTGTAATAACAAAAATTCCAGCTAGGGTTCCGGTGATCTTTATTTTTTTGTCAGAACCTTTTGCTAACCAACTAACAACTGCAGTTGCCACGATCAAGACACCTGTTGTTGCTGCAATAAACCTGTGAGTCCACTCTATGAGATATTCTTGGGTTGGAAGCACTCCACTTGGACAGAGCGGCCACTCTGGACAAGAAAGGCCAAGACCGCTTGCAGAAACATAACCGCCGATAAACATCAAGATGTATAAAATTACAAGAGACGCAAGCGCCAGATATTTTAAAATCATTACTCTACGATAAAGCTGCCTTTCATACCTTGTAATGCATGGCCTG
>DATIAR010000029.1:0-2847 GCA_035457865.1 Nitrosopumilaceae archaeon | reverse complement strand
TAACGAGGCTCTTGTTTCATACGATCGAGCTCTAGCAATTGACTCAAATTATTTCAATGCCCTCTACAACAAGGCACGTTTGAAAATGACTCAAGGAGATTATCAATTTTCGTTGGATCTTCTTGAACGAGCTATAATCTCTGATGCTAGCTGTAAGGAGAGAGCAAAAAATGCCAAAGAGTTTAAGGATCTAAGAAAAGATTCACGATTCAAAAAAATCACAAATTAGATCAAAACTAAACCATATCTCTTACAACAAACAATTGATTTTGGCTCCAAAAAATTGAAAAAATAAAAAATAGGAGGAGTTTTGTAGCTACTCCGATGAGCTTACTGCACATTTTGTGTAAAATTATTTTCACAAACCATCAGTTCTCGGACTGACTGGTGGTTCAAAAACCATCGGGCTCAAACCTTTTGGTTTAGAACCTGCATAAAAAATTGAACTGATATTTTCTCGAACAAATTATATTCATGATATAAAGAAATTTGTCTGATGATTGGTAAACTTGTGGCATCGATGAGCCTTACAATGATTCTAGTATTTGGATTGCTTTTTGCCTTACTTGCAGGTCTGGCCTTTTATTTTGACATTGGCATTTATGGAACGGTTGGCATGGCAGTGGCTCTGGGTCTTTTCCAGTGGGCAATAGGTCCTCTCATAGTTCGTTGGAGTACAAACATGAGGCCACTGGAAAGAGACGAATTTCCATGGATAGAGCAAACAGTGCAAGATATTTGTTTTAAAAATAAAGTAACGGTGCCAAAAATAACAATTGCAAATACTGGCATGCCAAATGCCTTTGTTTTTGGAAGGACAAGCAAGTCTGCAACACTTACCATAACACGCGGTCTGCTAAACACACTACACCCCGATGAGGTAAAAGGAGTAATTGCTCATGAAATAGGACACATCAAACACAACGACATGGTTGTAATGACAATCGTTTCCGTGATTCCAACAATTGCATATTTTATTGCAATATCTACAATGTTTAACAGGTCAAGAAACCAGGGAGGTGCTGCAGTCTTGATAGGAATCGGGGCATTTGCTGTTTACTTTGTTACAAACCTTCTCATACTGTATTTCTCAAGGCTTAGAGAGTATTACGCAGACAATTTTGCTGGCAACCAAGTAAGACCGACTCTTTTAGCAAATGGATTGGCAAAAATCACATATGGACTAAGCTTGCAAAAACAGGAAGCAAAAACTTCCACACTACGATCGTTTTATGCAGTTGATCCTGTTGCATCAAGTTATGAAGTCTCTAAATTTTCTTCATTTTATGCTGACCAGAACATCTCAAAAGAAGAGGTAGAAAAAGCAATGGACTGGGAAAGAAAAAGCAGCTTTAGCAAATTTGGTGAAATTTTTAGAACCCATCCTCTGACGTTTAAAAGAATTGAAAAACTCTACGATCTTGAACGACAACAGTCCATGAAAAACTAGTTTTGAGCGAACTTTTATAGAATTGTAATTATCTTCAAGACCTGGGAAAAGATATCATAAACAAAAAGCTAATGTATCTAATATAGATATGATATGTTCCATACAATGACTCTGCAAGTGCCAAGCTGGAAAATAAAGGCTGATTATGTCGAGACATGTAACTGTGACTTTGGCTGTCCTTGTAATTTCAACGGGTTTCCTACATACGGTTTTTGCCGTGCATTGGTATTATTCCACATACAAACAGGCAGCTATGGTGATGTCAAGCTTGATGGTATTGATGTTGTGTTTGCTGCCTCGTGGCCAAAAGCAATACACGAAGGCAATGGCACTTGCCAGTTATTTATTGCAAAAAAGGCAAACGAAAGTCAGAGGAATGCAATTGTTGATATATTTTCAGGCAAGGCAAAGGGAGAAGGACCATTTGCACTGTTTGCTGGAACCATGAAATATTTTCTTGATCCGCAGTTTGTTGATATCAATGTAAAAATTGATGGAAAAAGGAGTAGCTTCTCTGTACCAGAAATAATGGATGTGCAAGTGGAGGGTTTTAAGAATCCAGTTACTGGAGAAGAGCAGGACACTAGAATCGAACTCCCTAAAGGATTCATATGGAAAATTGCTGAAGCAGCAAAGACAAAGATTATGCGCATTACTACTCCTGCCCTGAACTTTGACGACTCTGGAAAGAACGCGTTCTACTCTGTAATAGAATACAAGGGTCCATAATGGATAAAGCTCAAAAAATTATTCTTTTATCATTGATTATAATATCTGCAATAAACTGGGTCATACTAAAAGATCAATCATCTATGATGGATGCAATGATGACTAGTGATGCTGCAGCGATATTATTGTTCACAGCTACGTGGACTGCAGGAATGGCTGCAATGATGCTTCCAGCAATTTCGCCGATGGTTTTGCTCTATAACAAATTAATTAAAACGAATAATGGGAATTCAGAAATTGCACAGTATCATCCTGTTCAAATGACATCATTTGTTGGATCTTATCTTGCTGTATGGGCTTTAACAGGAATTGTATTATTTTTTGGCTGGTCTGTTCTAAATAACAATTTTTTTATGGAATTGGAAAAAAGAGAAATGAGTTTTGTCTACGGGATTGTATTGATAATTGCTGGAGCATACCAATTTAGTTCGTTGAAGAACAAATGTCTTGGATACTGCGAATCACCTGCAAGTTTCTTTATGAGGAGATGGAAGAGCGGCTTTACTGGAGCAATTAAGATGGGAACATTTCATGGTCTTTATTGCCTTGGGTGTTGCTGGCCTTACTTTCTCTTAATGATAGCGCTGGGCTGGATGAATCTGCTGTTTATGGGGTTCTTTGCAGCCATAATCTTGGGAGAGAAAATATGGTCTAAAGGAATATGGATT
>DATIAR010000028.1:0-12645 GCA_035457865.1 Nitrosopumilaceae archaeon | reverse complement strand
ATATTAAAAATAGTAAATATTTGCACAAGAATTGGGAAAAAGTTTGTGGCATTTTTAAATTACGACATGATATAATACATCATAATAAATTAGCTAATTTTAGATATTCTGATGTTCGTGATCTTGTAGGTGGAACTATTCAATTCTTAATGTGTAGTATCATGGTAACAAATATTGGTTAACGGAGTTATGATGAATAAACAGGTTTCCAATATTCCATAATTTTTGTTCTGCAATCATCACACCATTCATACTTTAAACCAATGCAATCAGGATCAAGACAATCAGATTCTTTTTGACACATGGGACAAAGATGTGTTCTCATATTCATCCTCTACTAGAGTTTTGTATCAATGTCATCCACTTATTGTCACCTTCTATTTTTATTCCACACTTATCAGCTGGAGTCTTACCATCTAATCCCATGTGTGGTCTAATGTAATTGTGATAAATCTGATAACCATTAATCAAAGGATGTCTTCATTGCCATATACCGTTAGGTATCAATAAGGGAACTGCCCAATCTGGGGATCTTAAACCTGTAACAAATCGGTTGACAGTTAACTTGATGGTTGAAGAAACCTTTCTTTGTATCCACTTTCTACCTCTGCCATCAAAGAGTAATTCATCTGCAAGCAAACTACCCATCCAATAAGCTGCAGAATATTCTTCTACCATTATTTCAATTATAACACGTTCAATTAAAAAAAGATGTTGTTATTTTGATTGGGTATCAACTCCAAACGTAAATCTCTGGTCTAATCGTAGATAATACTATTTTTTCACATGATTGTATTCTGTTATTATAATCTAGTAGAATTATTACCTGCGTCTTGGTCTTTGACCAGGTTTGTTTTGTCCTGGAACTCTTTTTAGTTCAAATCTTTTTCTAAAATTTTCTTTGTTTCTCATTATAGAAATGACACCATGTCTTTCTCTTGCTTGTACTTTGGGTGTCTGTCCTCTAACTTTTCCTGCTTTTGTAAGCGAACCGTGTGTTGGCACGAACTAGTTTCTTGTCTGATTCAATTTATGTATTTGTATTCTACCAGTATCTTGCTTTGATAGTTTCAATTACTCTTTCGTGTTCTGGTCCTTTTCTTCTTGCATATCTTTCCATTGCACCAAGTGGTACTCCGCCCAACGCAGTTGCCAACCCAGTAAAGGCCTTTCTTCTAATTGTACTGTTATGACCTGTCTTGTTCATGAATTTTCTTATACCGTACTTGAAATTGTGTTGCCATGTTTTGTACATGACACCAAGTTGTGCAGCATCCATTTCATTTCCAATATCAAAGAACTCTGATTTCTCCAATAGACCTATTGGAACAAAAGTAAGTGGCGTGGTGGTAAACATTGCATCTGGTTGTTCTCTTTCTAGTTCATTGATTAATCTGATTGTCTCCCAAGCATCCTCGTCTGTTTCGTCATTATCAAGACCCATTATAAGAGTAAAGGCAGGTATCCAATAGTTTTCATTTAGAGTCTTGACACCTTCTTTTACTATCCAATGCCATTCTTCTGGCTTGTATGGAGAGAGTTTTCTGTCAGCATACTTGCCAATCAATCGCAAGCTTCCTGTTTCAAAACCACATTGTATTCCAATCATGTTATTGGGACCTGCTCTAATTATTTTTGAAATGTTTGGAATCAGTCTTTCGTCGGCAATCGCCCCTGCAAGAGTACCATGGGTTGGGTTTGTGTGTACTACGCCAGTTGACATGACAGCAGTGAAAAGCTCTTCGAGTGCTTCCCTGTTTGGCGCCATGTTCTTTGTCTTTCTTGGATCCAGACCATAAACGAAGATATCGTCACTGTGCAGCCAAGCCGATGTCTGTCCCCCCTTTTTGAGGTTGACCTCAATCTCTTTTTTGACCTTCTCAGGTGGATAGTATCTTAGTGGTCTTAGTGTAACGTCACAAAACTTGCAGCCTCGTCCACATCCACGCATTACCTCAACCATTCCATGCATGCTTGGCTCGACAATTTCTGGAATCATATCAATGTCTGGCTCATCCCAGTAGTGGATGAATCTTCCATGGTATTTTTTCTCGCCTTTGCCAAATTCTTTAATGTCTACTTTGAAATCATTTTTTGCAAACGGATTCATGTTATCAAATGTGCCATCGATTAAATAATTGAAAAATTGTCCAGCATGACCGTCAATTTCTGGAGCAATGCCTCCAAGTTCTCCCTCTAAAACTGCATACAGACCGTATTCCTCAATTTTTTTAGGATCATAATTATACTGCCATGTTCCAGACGCCCCGGCAATCACTTTGGCGTTGCTGCCATTTTTTTTCTTTGCAGCATTAATTTTCATGTGCAGGTCTCTGTTGTAGAATTCATCATAAGACATCTGTTTACGACCATAGGTGAAGGTCATTGTAACTGGGCCCATTCCAAGTGGATCCATTTCATATGTTCCAATCACCTGGGTCTCTGGACCAATGAATTTTTCAATATGATCAGGGTGTGCCACAACGACGTCTTCACGTCTAAATCCATCACGCAAAAGTGCCGCCTCTACTTTTCGCAACCCATATGGCGCATACTTTGCAATTCCATTTGTGTGACCTACAGGATTACATATAAAATCAAACAAAACTTTTGGAGTTACTTGGTCTTTTAACAAGTAATACCAGATGCTGTTTTTTGATCTGTGCGGATCTATTGCAGGTGCACAACCAAAGAAGGTAGCAAGAGATATCCCACGATATGGAGACATCAATGTACGATCTGCTGTTAATACAATTTTTGGGTGGCCCACTTTAATCCTCATTTGGGTTCTTTGGCTCAATCTTTTTAAGTTTTCGGGTTTTATTCAACAAAATTTAGTAATTTTCAAGAATTCCGGCTTTATTTCTATGAGTATAACCAAATTCTTTGTTTGATAAAAGATAATCACCATCAAAAACTGTGCCATCTTTACAAACAAGAACTTCACCTACGCAACAACTTCCACATATGCCCATTCCGCACTTCATCATTCTTTCAAGACTTGCCTGAACATGAAATTTTTTTGCATGAGCTAACTGTACAACTTTGTACATCATTTTTTCAGGTCCACATGTGTACACTGCATCAAACTTTTTTTCAGAGATCAATTTTTCCATCTCGTCTGTTACAAGTCCTGACTTGCCATACGTTCCATCCTCTGTAACAACTATAACTTGGTGGTTACTATGTTCAAGAATTTGGTTTGCTAATTTTTCAAAAAACACTTCTTCTTTGGTCTTTGCACCAATCAATATTGTAACTTCATCAGTTTTTTTCAAAAATGTCAATAGCCGCATCAGCGGAACAAGTCCAGTCCCTCCACCCACAAGCAAAAGTTTGCCTTGTTTTATAGTAAAAGAATTACCATAAGGACCTCGCATGCCAATATAATCACCCACTTGTAGATTGTAAAGTGATGTTGAAGCAACACCGTGTTTTCTTACTGTAAAAGCACCCTTTCCTTTCTCCAAAGTTATCATCACGCTCATTGGTAATTCATTTACACCAGGAATCCAGACCATTGCAAACTGTCCTGGCAGGACATTAGCAAATATTTCATCAGAGAAGACCAGTGTACGCACTGTTGGTGTCTCTTCGATTACCTTTTCAATTTTTACAACTAGTGGTCTGTTAGAATTTCTTTGCAATTCCTATCATCTCATTTATTTTTGAAAATCCTTTCTTTTCCATGTATTTTGATACACCATTATTGATTTCTGAAAATACTCCAGTCCATTTTTCGCCTATCGCACTACCAATCTGTACTGCACTTGCACCAGCAAGTATGAATTCAACTGCGTCTTCCCACTCTGAGACACCACCACAGCCAATTATTGGAATATCAAACTTGGATGAAATTTCATAGACGCATCTTACCGCAATTGGTTTTATAGCCGACCCAGAGAGTCCTCCTATTTTATTACTAAGAAGTGGGCGTGTTGTTTCTACGTCAATTCCCATTGCTCTAACAGTGTTTATTGCAGTTATCGCATCGATTCCTGATTCACATGCAGCGCGTACTGTTTCAAGATAATCTGATGCTCCCAGTCCCACCTTGGCAATCACGGGAACTTTGGAATAAGACTTTACTGATTTTACTATCTTTCTTACTAGATTAGGATCATCACCAACTTCTAGTCCCACTTTTTCTACGTGTGGACATGACAGATTAAGTTCGTATCCCAAAATTTTTACATTTTCAAATTGTTTTATCATAAAGACAAAGTCTTCTTCTACAGATCCTACCAGACTAACAATGATTGGCACGGTAGTGTTTGATTCGATCATCTTTGCAAAGTATGGAGCACCTGGATTTGACAGACCTACCGCATTTAGATAACCAGATCTTACTCCAACTATAGTAGGATTGGGATAGCCGTCCCATGGTTCTTTGCTAAGTGATTTTGTGACTAGTGCACCTGCTCCGTCCTTATATAATCGAGCAAAAACTTCAAGCGAGATTCCAAGTATACCCGAGGCAAGCATGGTTGGCCTTTCCAACTCAATTGGCCCTACCTTAGTTGAGATGTCAGGTTTCACTTATGATTATAAAAAATTGTTCTCATATAACAGTTAATGTACAAACACATGCCATGGAATGGTACCTTTTTTAGTGAGAGAGTGTGAATGTGTGAAGTATGCATTTTGTTATTTTAACAGAGGTTGGTGTAGCAGTATTTGATAAAAATACATGTGTAAAGTCTCTTCCTTTCTCAGATCCTGCCAAAGAGTATATCGAGATAAAAGAAGAGAAGGCAAACGTATACCAGTTGTCAGATTTTCTTTCGAAATTAACTTCGCCAGTTTTTGTAAATGATTCATCG
Source organism: Nitrosopumilaceae archaeon (assembly GCA_035457865.1). GTDB lineage: Archaea > Thermoproteota > Nitrososphaeria > Nitrososphaerales > Nitrosopumilaceae > UBA8516. Next base: position 7,822 of record DATIAR010000028.1, on the reverse strand, counting down.
CTTCTTAAACTTTTGAAAAAAAATTCAATCGAAGCAGAACTAATGGATAATGCAAAAATAGAAAACATCCAAGCTTCAAAATTAAGGGTTCTAGTTGATTCAGGTTTTGCAAAAGATGAAGATGACGCAAGGGCAAAATTGCGAGACTTTGCTGTACAGCTTTCTTCATCCAAAGTAACAGAAACATCTGAAAGTCCAGACCTTCACATTATTCAAACTATTAACACACTGGACGAAGTTGACAAAATAATAAATGCACTCAGTTCACGATTAAGAGAATGGTATGGCTTACATTTTCCAGAGCTTGATAATTTAATAGACAGCATAAATGGTTACTCCAAGATAGTCCTAGCCGGTACAAGAGACGACATCACAGATAACGTGTACACGGAGGCTGGATTTCCTGATACCAAAGTAGAGATGCTGTCTTTGTTACAGAAAAAAAGCAAGGGAGGTAAGATATCAGAAGAAAATCTTGCAATCGTTCAGTCAATTGCAAAGCAAATACTGGAACTTTTTGATTTAAGAAATACTCTAGAAAAACATGTAGAAACTCAGATGGAAATAGTTGCACCAAACTTGTCTGGAATACTTGGTCATGCAGTAGGAGCTAGAATTTTGGCAAGGGCGGGAAGCCTCAAAAGGCTTGGATCCATGCCTGCAAGCACTATTCAGGTTCTTGGTGCAGAGAAAGCGCTATTTCGTTCTCTTAAAACAGGATCTCAGCCTCCAAAACACGGTTTATTGTTCCAACACACTTTGGTACATGCAGCCCCAAGATGGCAGCGCGGTAAGATAGCTAGAGCCATTTCTACAAAGGCAGCAATTGCAGCAAGAGTAGATATTTTTGGTGCAGGAAAGAATCAAACTCTCTTTGAGAAGTTAAATGTAAGAATTAAAGAAATAAGTGAAAAGTACAAGGAACCAACAGAAAGAGAACCCATGAGGGTTCAACAACGCAACACTTTCCGACAAGGAAGAGACCAGCGAAGTTTTGGTAGAGGACAGCGAAGTTTTGGTAGAGATTCTAGAAGCGGCGATAAAAAGCAAGACTGGAAGAAAGGAAAACGAAAAAAGTTTGGAAAACGACGAAGGTAACATCTTTTGGATTAAAGTAGACGGTGAAAAAAAACCTGCAACATTAAATCTCGTTCCCGGAAATCAAGTCTACAAAGAAAAGTTAGTCAAAGTAAAAGATGAAGAATTCAGAATATGGGATCCGTTTAGAAGCAAGCTTGCAGCAGCCATAATGAATGGTTTAGAGATCTTGCCAATAGTCAGAAAATCCAAAGTTCTCTATCTTGGTGTTTCCACTGGAACAACGGCAAGCCATGTTTCAGATATTGTAGGTCCAAGTGGCATAGTTTTTTGTGTAGAACATGCAAGCAGAGTTGCACGCGATTTTTTAGACAGAGTAGCTGCACATAGATCAAACATAGTTCCCATATTGCAGGATGCAAGAAACCCAAAACAGTATTTTTCAGTCTATGGAAATGTAGATGTAGTTTATGTTGATATAGCGCAACCAGATCAAACCGAGATTGCAATACTAAATTGCAAAACCTATCTCAAAAAGGGCGGATACCTCATGCTGGTAATAAAGACAAGAAGTATCGATGTAATAAAAGACCCTGCACAGGTAATCAAAGCCGAGATTAAGAAGCTGAGTCCAGAATTTGAGGTAATCCAGGAGATTAACCTATATCCTTATGACAAAGACCATGCAATCGTGCTTGCAAAATATTAAAAACTCATTTTTGGCTTAAAAGAATTCTTACTGGTTTCCAACTAGTGCGCACAAATTGTGGAGTTTTTTTGTGAGTGAAAATCCAATTTCTAACAAACTGCATCGTTTTAGAATCTGATGGATAACCGCTTCCAAGATCATATTTTTTTCGTAGTTTTTCAATTTCTTTATCACGATTAACCTTTGCAATAATTGATGCTGCGGAGACTACAGCAAATTTACTATCCGCATGATGTCTTGAATATATTCTCCCACTTTGTGCAAGTTTAGAAATCTTTTTTCCAAATCGAACGGGATTTACATCGCATGAATCAACATAAGAAGAATCGGGTTTTAGTTTTGAGATAACTTTGGCCATGTATTGAGCTTCCAAGTTGTTTAGTTGGTTTTTTCTTACGCTTTGATCTATTAATCGTGGCGAGATTTTTACTATATAATAGTCATCGACTAGATCAATAATTTTATCATGTAGGCTTTCTCGTCTAGCTGGACTTAGTTGCTTAGAGTCACGTACTCCAATTTTAGACAAATATTTTATCTTTGAGCGTTGAATTGATATTCCTGCAATAACAAGAGGTCCAAGCACAGATCCTCGACCAGCATCATCTACTCCACAAACAATCATTTTGTGTTTTTGTCACATCAGATGTATTAAATCGTTTTAGGACATACTAATAATAGAACCAGATTGCAAATCGATCAAATGCAGGAAATAGTGGAGATAACAGAAGGAAAAACAAAGCTTCTTGTCCCAAAAGAATCACTTGAGACAAACGCGCCTCCAATGCAGCCAGCGTTTTTTAACCCAAGGGCAAAACTGAGTAGAGATTTCTCCATAGTTGCATATTCTACATTTTTACAAAACTTCAAAGGACCCAAAACTTTCCTAGATTGTCTTTCTGGCATAGGAGCTCGTAGCATACGTGTTGCAAACGAATTAAAAATCATAGAGAAAGTTTTCATAAATGACGTAAATCCATCTGCTTTGGAACTTGCAAAAAACTCTGTGATATTAAATAATACAAGCAAGTGTGAATTTTCAGAAAACGAGGCATGCAGATTCCTAAGCTTACACTCAAAGCGAGAAAACCGTGGAGCAATAGTTGATATCGATCCATTTGGTTCACCATCAAGATATCTTGATTGTGGGATACGTGCGACTTCACATGGAGGTCTTCTTTCAGTTACTGCGACAGATCTTCCTGTGTTACACGGGTTATACAACGATGCATGCCAAAGAAGGTACTATGGAATTCCTGTAAGAGCAGAATATGGAAATGAAATTGCGTTAAGGTTGATTCTTGGTTGCATTCATCTTGTGGCTGGAAGACTTGATGTTAAGATTGTCCCGTTATTTGTACAAAACAACATGCACTATTACAGAGTCTACGTTAAGATACTTGTTAGGACAGACTCTGAAGACAGCATGGGGTATATCATACATTGTAAAACATGTGGTCATAGAAGGGTTCAGAAAGAAAAAAGCAATTCTTGCGAAGTTTGTAATGCAAAAGCAGAGTCAGCAGGACCGCTTTGGATAGGAGAGATGCATGATAAAGCGTTTGTAGACTCGATGTTATCAGAACAAACTAAATTTACAGTAGACAAGTCTTGTGAGAAAATATTGTTAAAATGTCAAAAGGAGATAGGTATGCCACCCTCATTTTTCACCCTAGATGAGATTGCAAGAAAGATGAGAGATGCCCCAAAATCACTTGAGAAAACAATTGAAAAACTTCAGAAATCTGGATTTAGTGCATCACCTACGAGCCTAAATCCCTCTGGATTTAAGACTAGTGCCAGAATAGATGAAATTATACAAATATTAAAAAATTAAGGATTATAGCCAAGGCAGATATAGTAAAGTTCACTGCTTGTTTTTCTGCTTGCTTTAGGCTTTCTTATCTGAACTTTTGTAAATTTCTTTTTTATATAATCTCTAAACTCGTTTGAATATTCTCCATCAAATACTTTGAACAGTGCATTTCCTTTGTACGCTAGAACATGATCAACTATTTTTGATGCAGCATAGTTTAGCGCAATTTGTTTTGCATGATCTACCGCCCAGACACCGCTTACTTGTGGGGAAAGATCACAAATCACTGCATTTACTTTTCTTCCAAAATGTTCAAAAATCAGTTCTACTATGGATTCATCTTCGATATCTCCTCTTATGATATGTGCATTTGGGATTTCTTCAACGTATGAGGTATCAACACCCATGACTTTTCCTTTATTTCCTGCAAGCTCTAGTGCAACCTGCGTCCAGCCACCAGGGGAACATCCAAGATCTAATACATAAAACCCAGGTCCAATTATTCGATATGATTGATTAAGCTCTTTTAGTTTGTACGAAGCCCTACTTCTGTAACCTTCTTTGTGTGCGAGTTTTCTGTAAAAATCTCGTCTTGCGTCAATTAATTTCATTTCTTTGTTTTCTTATTGGCAAATTCAGTAATAACCCATTGTTCAATTAGCGGACAGGTTTTCGGACTAACCTCACCATCTATTGAACATTTTTGTTCTACGGGGCAAATCAAGCAAGGTGCAGCTTCAATTGTTTGTGTGCTCACAGGCATTTTTGAAATCTTTAATTTGTATGTCCATCTGCCATTGTCCAAAATCTTCTCACGTTTTACTATATTGCGTCTTTCAAGTTTAAGAGCCAGTCTAGACCCATCTCTACTGGTCAGCTTTAATTTCTTCCATAAATCACTTTGAAGCATGCCTTCATCGCCTTGTTCTGCAACGATATTACAAACTCGGGTTGTTAGTTTTTCCATATCAAGGCCTTCGATCTGAAAGTTTTCAATTTCTGATTCGTCAAATTCTTCTTCTAACTCTTCTTCTGCTTTCTTTTTAGAAGCTAATTTCTTTGTGACCACTGGTTTCTTTTCTACAATCTTTTTCTTTGCAACAGGTGGTTTTTTTTCTACAGCTTTCTTCTTTTCAACAGCTTCTTTTGCTGCTTTTTTTATTGGTTTTTTATCTTTCTTTTTAGCCATAACGATCCCTTAACGATGTCCTAATACGCGCTCAAAGTAATATATAACATAGCATTGGGTTTATTGAACTCTGAATTTGGATGTTGCAGTAATGGTTTTTTTGTATTCACTGTCGTTCATTTCAACCACCATTTCATATTCTCCTGCTTTGTCAATTTTTTCAGAAAAAGTATCATCTATAGGAAGCGCCAATTTGTTTGTAGAAAAGCACTGTGAAAAAAAGCCATTTTGTGCTACTACCTCTTTTGGTGATGTTTTAGTATCATAAATTGTAATATACAGATCACCACAATCAAAATCAGAATTATTGACCATGACTTTTACCCCAATAGTGGCAGAAACAGAATATTGACTTTGCAAGCCTTGAATCTTGATATCTTCAGTTATTGGTGGTGGAGGTGTAAAAATATTTTCAAATGGCCACATGTTAAGTTCCCTGTCAGGTTGTGCTAAAATCCCAGATAAAACAAACGAACCAAAAGCCATTCCCATTACAACTGGAAAAAGAAAAACAAGCAAAGCTGTGTTTTGCACTGCCATTTTGTTATGTAACAATCTCATTCCTTTATATCTATTTAGTCAAAAAGTCATGTCACTCTTGCAGATGATTTTGTCGAATAAGTTAAATCGAGGACAGGCAAATAGCCCGCTAGATGCGACTTAGAAAGTTCAGAGTTCGTGCTTTTAGATGCATTCATGATTCTGGTGAGATCAAGGTTGGAGACCTAGCTTCATTTATTGGTAGAAATGAAAGTGGAAAAACCACAATACTTGAAGCTCTTACTCTGCTTAACAAGGATACAAAAGTATCCGAACTTGATTTATGTGACGAAATGTCAGAAGAATTAAAATCTGAAACGATAATAGTGGAGGGCGAGTTTGAACTTGGTGAAAAAGAAATAAAATTAATTCAAGAAAGATTCCCAAATTTAGACGATATTAAAAAAATTAGACTTTATCGTACTCAAAAGAACCCTAAAGTACAGTATGATTTTGGAGATGTAAAGATAAGCGAAGACGCAAATAAGAGAATCAACTCGTGGGAAAACTTTGTAGAAAAGATTCAAGATTTTGTATCCTCAATTCCACATCCCCTCCGTATAAAACTAGATACAAAATTCTTGGAAGGAAACCCCCCAAGAACAAGAGATGTGTTTAACAACATGATGGCTGAATTTAACAATCAAATTTACTTGATAGCATCACATGAAAAACAGGTAATTTCTGACTGGGAAAAGATACACCGAAATCTAGACCATACGTATGATGGTCTTCTTATAGGCACAAGTGAGCGCTCAGCCCTTGAAAATTTTGTAGAAGAAAAGATACATCCTAGATTTGTCTATTTTTCAGACTATAAGAAAATTTTAGGAAACATTGACCTTGATGAATTTTTGAAAGAATCCAAGGGAATAAGACCAAAAGGATTAGAGTATATTGAAGAGTTTGACAAGGCTGAAACTGTAAAGAATCTATTTTATTTGGCAGAGTTAGACACGGACAAACTTGAGGAAGTACACAAAAGTCCTTCAAGACTGATAAAACTTTTGCACACTGCAAGTAGAAAGTTAACTGATAGACTCAATCCAGCATGGAAAGGTGATCCAATCCATGTAGAGTTGAGATACAATCCTTCAAACATCCTCAGTGTTGTAATTTCAGATGTTCATAAAGACGGCACTGTTACAAACACTGGTCTTTTGAATCGACGAGCTGAGGGATTCAAATGGACGTTTTCATTTATAGTAAACTTTGCAGCTGAGACACAAAGATCTGAATTAAAAGAAGCAATATTACTTTTGGATGAACCCGCGCGAAACTTGCATCCTACACAACAACGTGGAATTTCTGATTTATTAAAAGGTCTAGCTGGTTCTAATCAAATCCTGTATGCAACGCATTCGCCATTTATGATATTTGATTATACCCCAGGAAACCTTCTTGTTGTTGAGCTTGATAAAAGAAAACATCTCAGTCACATATATTATGATTATTGGAATGCAGATGATGCAACACTAATCCCGATCCTATATGGCCTTTCTAGAGGTCTTGTTGAATCAATTCCAGATAGGGAAATTGGTGTTAATTCAAGACCAGTAATTATTGTAGAAACAATGGTTGATTCATTATATCTAAACGCATTTGACAAATTCCTAAAAGACCCAAATCTTTCAATGAATCCGCTTAATATAGTTCCTGCATATAACAAGAATTCCGTTCTACCGCTTTCAATATTTTATAAAAATCATGGTTATAACACATTTGTACTTCTGGAAAATACAGAATTGTCACGCCAAATTTCAGCACAACTTCAGACAAATGGCTTCAAATCTGTGCAGATAATATTTTTTGAACTGGGTGGACAACCAAAACAAGCAATAGAAGATTTCATAGTTGTTGAAGATTATCTTTATGCAGTAAACCAGACTTATGAGATCAAGCTAAGAAAAGAAGGATACCACAACCTGACTCCTGATGATATTTCTGCTAAAGGCAAAAAGAGCATCTTAGATAGCCTAAATGAGATCTGGAAGGAAAACCAACACTTGGGGTGGGAGAAATTTGAACCAGAAGAGATTTGCAGATACATATCTCAAAAAATTGCATTAGGCGAGGCAGATTTTATCTCAGATAAAACAAAAGATCAATTCAGAACTATATTTAGATTGATTGCAGAAAGAATAAGACAAAACCAAAATATTGTGACTGAGACAACGCTTAACAGTCTAAAATAAATCCAAATTTCCACATGTCCTTGAATTAGTACTTTACTCACAATTGATACTACTCAAAAATCAATAAAAATGAAAAATTGCATCATAGATACTTAAGATTTAATTTGGAGAACGGTTTTGTTTTGTTATTGAAAGATATGCTTGTTAAAGGTTTGATTATTGCAATATTCCTTGTTTCGGCTTTGTTTTTTATGGTTAGCCTTCCAAAAATTAGTGCCGCGTCTGAACTAGTATCAGTAACAGCTACAAATCATGATCAAGTGACAGTCATAGAATACAAAAATAATGAAGAGAATATTTTTGATATTACATCAGTAGTTTTGAAAGTTGATGAT
>DATIAR010000027.1:0-5103 GCA_035457865.1 Nitrosopumilaceae archaeon | reverse complement strand
AGATTCCTATTACAAGTGGAACAAACAACGGAAATTCTGGCACCACTGTAGTGCCTATGATGTTTATTGTGCCTGACGTATCTGGCCTGAATCCAATCCACGCATGTGTTCCATTATTATAAAACTCAGAATTTAGAGTCTGGTTACTGTTAACATACACGTCATAAGGCTCCCATAACAATTCCAGTGGAATTATTGCTGTAACTAATGAATTACTTTTTGGAATATCAAACGAAATCCTTTTTTCTGGTTGACTAAACTCAAATCCATCAACATCTGTTAGAGTTTTAATTCCTACCTCAAATTTCTTATCTTCCCATACCACTTCTTTTGAAATTACAGGTTCGTCTGATACATATTCTAGTGTCATTGCGCCACCATGCTGTCGTATGCCTTTCTCTCCAATGTAAATCGGTCTATCATTGATCCATATCATATCGACATTCGATGGAAAGTAAAAATTAGTTACTTCAGTACCAAACCATTCCCAAGTCCATATGCCATCTTTCAAAAATAAGACATCACTAAGATCATATTTTATGAATATCATGTCCTTGTTTGAAGGAGTCAATACTATAGCTATGGGATATTTCTCTAAAGTTAAATACTGCACTTCATTTTCCTCCCTGTCTACTACGGAAAGATTTGACATTGTTCCTACGACTGTTTCTATCTGTTGTGTAGTTTTTGCACTTCCAACTACTTCATGTGTTACATGAGCTATTCCATTTTCATCAATTACAATTTTAACAGTTTGTTGAGGTTTCTCCCCGAAAGTTATTTGACCATAAGCTTCTGAAATGGAAAAAAATAATCCAACAATTACCAAAGCAGCAAGAATTTTTTTCAAATTCATCACCTAATCAGATATTGTCACATGAAGCATTTTTGCTTCTTGATTTGGACAGTCATTTTTATCTCTTGGCAGATTTACTATTTTGTCTGCCACATCCATCCCTTCTATGACCTGACCAAAAACTGTATACTGCTTGTCAAGAAATGTACTGTCAGTAGTAACTATAAAAAACTGAGAACCAGCACTGTCCGGATCCATTGCACGTGCCATTGAAACTATTCCACGAAGATGTGATTTGGAGTTAAATTCAGCCTTTATCATATGCCCTGGACCACCTGTGCCCCACTTGCTTTTGTCAGGCTTTTTTGTATTAGGGTCTCCGCCTTGAATCATAAATCCTGGAATTACTCTGTGAAATAATGTATCATCATAAAACGAGGTCTTTGCAAGATTTACAAAATTTCGTACTGTCTCTGGTGCTAGGTTTGGAAGAAGTTCAAAGACTATTTTCCCAAAATTTGTTTCTATTGTAGCCTTTGGCATTTTCTCAAACTAGTTACTTTTATCATAAGAGTCTTGCTATCCTAATATCTATTACAGAGTAAAATTACCTTTTTACATCAAAAACACAAATACTCGAATCTATAGATTTTCTATTAAACTATATAATAATCACAAAAATTCAGACAAAAAAATCCAAAAGTCAGTCACCAAACATGTGTAATCAGGCACAGATAAAATCACATTATATTTTTGACATTTTCAATGCAAATATTTTAAAAGTTTTGGTAGTACACTAAATGGAATTATTGATCAGACATTTTTCAATTATTAATTATATAATAATTCAACGGTACAGTAACAGTCTTATATAGAAGATCTGAAAAATAAAAATCGTGAATCGCTCTACGCAAAGCACCAATATTAAAGAAGCAATCAACGCGCTGCTTGACAAGGGACTTACAGACAAGCAAGATATCTATACTAAAGTAGTAGAAGATCTTGGTGTTCCAAGACCTACCGTAAGAAGAGTTGCGCGAGATTTACGAAATGAACTTTTACAAAAAATTCAGATTTTGCAATCTGAGGTCCCACGACCTGGATATTTTGGCAATAAAGATCCTGAGAATGTTACTGCCTAGCAAAATCTTTTCTTTTTATCAATAATCCCAAATCTAGTATTTTCCATTACTATTATAAGCAAGAAAATTTGTGAGGTGAAATATGGGACACATTCCTACAGTTACAGTCGGTGCCCTTGCAGCAGTTCTTACTGGTCTATATTTTGTGCTTCCCAGCACGCTGCATTTTACCATGTCAGTGTTCATCATAGCAGCATGGTTTCTGGTCGTTATATGCTGGCTTGCACAAAAAAGTGCAGATTACATGCATAAACATGGTTCAGGCCATGAGGTAAAAAAAAAGCTAACTGATAGTCAACAGTTCCAGACAGGTCAGATAAGTGCCGAAGATCTTGAGCAAACTAAGATTCAATTCTCCACTGATCTTGATGAGCTAAAAGATAGAGTAAAAATTAAAGATAAAGAGATAGAAAAATTAAAGATAGAAATTGCTAACCTCAAAACTCTTGTAGAAATAGAATCTCTTAGGACAGAACTTGCACATCTAAAAATGCTAGCTGCACAAGAAAATATAAAACGTAAAAAGAAAAAATAACACTACTTACAATGTTCACATTGATGAGTCCCATGGTTCTGTTTACAACCAGGGCAACTTACAGCTCCACCAAAATGGCAATTACAACGACATCCGTCATTTAGCTTTTCTTCTGACATGTTATGATGAATTAATTATCAGTCAACTTAATATGTAACTTTGGTGGTGGAATTTCGTGAAATCATTAATTGTATTTGGTCTGGCAGCTTTAGCAGCACTACTTGTAACACTTCCAAATTCTACGTCTTCTATATCAGAAGAATTTCCCTCTATTCCAACACTTGTATCAAAAGATAACTCGGTTGTATTACAACAAAAAATAATACCAATGCATATTCCAGAAGATAATACTCTTCCTTGGGCGTTTGTTGAAGGCAAGGTAATTAATCCTGCAGAGGGATATCCGGTAATAATTCAGATTTACAAAGATGATGAACCAGTACACTTTGCACAAACCGATGTTAGAGAGGATGGCTCTTATGAATACAAATTTCGTGCTAGAAATGTAGATGGTGACAGAGTGATTAACATCTTTCAAGGAGATTACACAGTCAAAATCTTCAAAACAGTTTATGTTACACCTACTGCAAAGATAGTCTAGGAAGCAAGTTTTAGTGTCCCATCAACTAGTTCTCTTAGTCTAGCCATGGCGTTTTCATCAACTATCTTTCCATCATTAATCTGATTCGTGGTCATGTGCACTGCCCTTGGATTTGTTATCACTTTGAAATAAGACATTAAACCTGTAATCGCATTCTGGACGTTTGTAAAACTGATATTTCCTGAAGACATAATTGCTATGCCGGCAGTTTTTCCAGCGGTCTCTTTGTAACTAATATATTCAAAGAGATTTTTCAAAGATGAACTAAAAAATGAATTGTAAATAGGCGAACCAATAAACCAAACATCAGCCTCAGTAACATCTCTTGCTGTCTGCATTGTGATCTGACTATAATTTTCTCCAGGTCCAAGATAACAATCAATTTTGTTTTTTGATAGATCAATAAATTTTGTATCAGCATTTTTTGTTTTAACGTAATTATACAAATATTCCATCATGATCTGTGTATTGGCACCTTTTCTTGGGCTAGCAGAAATCACAACAACTTTCATAATGACTCAGTCAACCGATATTATATTTAAATCAAATAACCAAAGATTTCATTATGATTGATAATAAAATCAAGAATTGATCATTTTGAAATAATCGATGAATGTCTAATCGAAAAAATAATGTAAAGCGGGCTCGGAGGGCTTCGATCCCTCGACCTGTAACTTAGGAGGCTACCGCGCTATCCATGTTGCGCGTCAATTAGACACTGCGCCACGAGCCCAGCAAAAATCAACTTTGTAACAATTTAAGCGTAATCTAAATTTGAAACTATCATCTCATGAATTTGATACCAACTAGGATCATCAACTCTGTCCCATTTCTCATAAAACACGACATCTTTTAAATCAAGTCTTGGTAACCAACCTGCAGTTTCAAGATCTGGTTTTTGTGCAAATTCTGAGACATGACCAAGACACAGATATGCAACTGGAACAACATGTTCTGGAATTTCCAGAGTTTTTTTAAGATCGTCATTGGAAAGAATGCTTACCCATCCTAATCCAATCCCTTCTGTCCTTGCTGCAAGCCACAAATTTTGAATTGCACAACATACACTGTAAATTCCTGTTTCAGGAATGCTGGTTCTCCCTATCACGAAAGGGCCGAACTTGGAGGGATCATAAGTAACACAAATGTTTACAGCAGAGTCTAAAATTCCCTCAAGTCTTAGAGAAAGATATCTTGATCTTTTTGGATCCTTGATAAGATCTGATGAACGTGTTCTTTCATCATCAAAAGATTTTTTTATTTTTTTACGTGTTTCATGATCTTTTATCAAAATAAAATTCCATGGTTGTGAAAAACCTACGGAAGGAGCATGATGGGCTGCATTTAAAATTCTAGACAAGGTCTTGTCATCTATTGGCTCTGAGGTAAAGTGAGATCTCACATCGCGCCTAGAAAAAACAGCCTTGTAAAAGCCATTTTTTTCGTCTTCTGAAAAATCATCATCCATGCATATTCATTCAAAACAATGCATATTATTCTTATTTTTTCAAATTAAACGTTAATAACGTCTCCTAGAAGAGTCGTATTCTATCGGGCCGATCGTCTAGTTGGTTAGGATACCGCCCTGACACGGCGGTGGTCGAGAGTTCAAATCTCTCTCGGCCCACTTGTTTTTATTACACAAAAATGTGGATAAAATGTGATTGAATTCACACAAAAAGAAATAGATTTTTTGGAAAACAGCGAGGCATGTAGAATTGCAACATCTCATAATGACATACCACATGTAACTCCTGTTACATATTATTTTGAAAATGGTGTTTTCTATATTGCAACTGATTACAACACAAAAAAGTATTCTAATCTAAAGAAAAACAAGAATGTTGCAATAACTGTAGATGTTTACCTTGAAGGAAAACATAAAGCAGTAGTCATACAGGGAACTGCAGAATTTATTGAGAGAGGACAAGAGTTCAAACGGCTATATGAGATCTTTTACAAAAAATTCTACTGGGTAAAAGAAATGCCGTGGAAGGAAGGTGAAGCTCCTTTTGTTAAAATTACACCG
>DATIAR010000026.1:0-3701 GCA_035457865.1 Nitrosopumilaceae archaeon | reverse complement strand
AATCCCACCTCCCGCATATTTGTAAATAAATTTGTGAATAATCTAGGCAAACCTTAAACCATAGTAATTAGTAGAGTTCCTGTGAAAGTCAAAAAAGTAACTGGCAGAGGTACTTCGATTCGCGAAGAAGAAGATAAACCTCAGAACTGGTCAGGAGAGGCGTATCGTGAGTATCAGAAAAAGAGAATGGAAGGACTAGGAAAAGATGCTAAGATAACCATGGGACGCGGAACAGGAAGTGTTAAAGCAGGAGAATATCCAAAAGCACCAGAAAAGCCTTCCACTAAAGGATATACTGTTACTACCGGTAGAGGCACAGGAAAACGTAAAATCGAATAACTGTTTGCTTGACAAGTCAAAAAGAAAATCATGTGATACATAACGTGTTCATGACTATGGCAAGCGACATTATTTTTTAAAGGAAATTCTAAAAATTAATTTTTTTAATCCAGTTTTTCTTTGATTTTTTTCTCTAAAATTTGATTTATTTTTTGACCATCTACTTTTCCACGCATAGTTTTCATTGCAATACCCATCAATGGACCAATAGATCTTTCTCGTTGTTCATGAATGATATTCATATTTGCTTTTACAAGATCATCTAATATTCTTTCTAGTTCTGCAGAATCTATCTTACTGACAGAGACATTTTTAATGGCTTCTTCAACAGAGTGGGTTTTTCCAGACATTATACTTGAAAAAATTATTTCTATTGATTCTTTAGCAATTTCGCCTTCTGCAAGAAGATTAAATGCCTGTAAAATCTCACTAGAGTTTAATAATTTAACCTCTAATCCTTGTCTTTCTAGGTTTGTTATAGTACTGCAAAGAACTGATGCAACAAAGTTTGGTGATATTCTTTTATCTTTGCAAATCGTCTCAAACAAATCAGAATAATTGGAATCAAATAATTGTACTGCCAGTTGTTTGTTTAGATTATATGTCTTCTCTAAATCTGATATTGTCTCTTCCCATGATTTTGGTATCATTTTTTGTGCATCTAGTAACTCTGCCTTAGTTATGATAATTGGAGGAACATCTGTTTCTGGATACATTCTTGATGCTCCCGGTCTGGGCCTAAGGTATACTGTTGTTCCTTCAGCCGTAGCCATTCTTGTTTCTGCAGGAACACCAACCTTCGCATCTTCTATCCTTTTAATAATAGATTCAATTGCTGGTTCTACTTTTTTCATTTCACCAGCTAAAATTAAAAACGCATCTTTTTGTTCAAGATCTAATGTTTTTTTAATTTCGTTAATCTCAGTTTCTTCAATTCCGTAATCTGGCAGCTCATCAGAATGAAATACGCCCCCTAATCCAAAAAACCTAACAAGTTCACCAATTTGTTTTCCTAATCGTATATCTTGGTATGGTTCAAAACCAAACATGCCTGAAAAATTTTTTATTCTTATCGCTTTTACAACAGCTCCATCTTTCAATGCCTTTTGTATCACTTTTGACTTACAGTTTGTGAAAACATCTGTAACATTTTTTACATCTCTTTCTTTAGCTATTCTATCTGTTGTCATATTCTTTAATTTGGAAGCTATTGTCATCAAACCATGCTGTCTTCTTGCTTCGTATTCTATGATTTTTTCAAGCTGATCAAGCTTTTGAACTCCCTTTATCTCAATCACATTGCCTCCCTCAATAGAAACATTGACATCTTGTCTTATTGTTCCTAAACCGCGTTCCACTTTTTTTGTAGCACGCAAAAGTCTTCCTAATGTGAGTGCTATTTTTTTAATTTCATCCGGTTTTCCTGAAACAGGTTCTAAAGCAATCTCTACTAGTGGAATACCTAATCTATCCAACGCATATTCTTTTGTATCTACAGTTTCTCCAAGAATCTTTGCAGCGTCTTCTTCCAGACTTATACTTTGAATTCCAACTCTTTTTCCATCTACCTCAAGGTAACCGCCTTGTGAAACAAGCATGGTTCGTTGAAATCCTGATGTATTAGATCCATCTATGACAAGTTTTCTCATTACATGGATCTCATTAAAAATAGTTGATTTTAAGGCAGATGCAATTATTAGTACAATATCTATTGCACTTCTATTAACTTCATGAGGAGGCTCTTCATCCTGTTCAACAAGGCAACCGCTTTCAGGATTTGCATAATATACAATTGTTTTTGATTTACTCCTCTCAAAAATTACAGTAGGATCATATTCACCAAGTTCACTTTTTGATACTCTTAACTTACGCAAAAACTTTATCGGATATTCTTCGGATTCATTTGTGGAACAACTGCAAAACAATTTTTTTTTAGTTGCTAGTTGTTGGTGTATCTCTAATCCAACTTTTAATCCAATTTTGTCTAATTGAAACTCTGACACTTCTCATTTATCAATTATCGTGCTTTTTAAGCTTAGTCTGAAAATTCTAACGCAATATTTTCTTTCATCAATTCTCCCATTTCTTGCACATTCTTAGAATTTCCAAGTGCCCACATAGCTTTTACAAGTGCGGTTTCTGGAATCATGTTTGCAAGAGGAATAATGCCCAAATTAAGAAGATCCCGACCACTTTCATAAACTGTCATACGTACCATGCCATCTATGCATTGAGAAGTCATGCCCATAAACAATCCCTTCTTTTTTGCTTTAGCTACACTATCATACATTGTCTTTCCAATATGGCCAAGACCAGTTCCTTCAAAGATTATTGCTTTGTATCCATCTTCAATGATGTGATTTATTATGCTTGAATCCAATCCAGGATAATATTTTACTAATGCTACCCGAGTATCGAAATTAATCTTTGGTACATATTCTCTTTTTCTTACATAATTGAATTGTTGATTTTTAATTATTCTGTCATTTTTTATTATAAATGCAGGTTCTCCTCCAATTGTTTGAAAAGCATTGCGTTTGCTTGTATGATTTTTTCGTACACGAGTTCCCCAATGACAAGCAACCTCATCATCACTAGTAGTGTTATGCATTACTACATAAATTCCAGTAGTATCACATTCTACAAGAAATTTTGCAGCTGAAATAAGATTTAACGCGGCATCAGAAGATGGTCTATCAGAAGATCTCTGTGAACCTACCAACGCAATTGATATTGGAATATTTACTAAAGCAAATGACAGGGCGGCTGCAGTATACTGCATTGTATCAGTTCCATGAGCTACGATAATTCCTTTATATTCTGATTTTATACAACTGTTTATTTTTTCAGCTATTTTTTTCCAGTGTTCTGGAAGTAGATTCTCAGAATATTCTGAAAAAAGAACCTCGGTGTCTATGTTTGCAATTTCTGCAAGCTCTGGAACAGTGGCATTAAGCTCAGCTGCAGTAAGGGCAGGTGTGACTCCTCCTGTTCTATAGTCTACTTTACTTGCAATGGTGCCTCCTGTAGACACAAGTAGTAGTTTTGGTAAATTTGGATTTGTCTGTGGTTGTTGTATTGTCTCTTTTTTAAATTCCATCGTGGATTCAATTTTTACTTTTTTTATTTTATCCACCTCAAGACCTATGTTGTAGCCGCTTTTAAGCTTCAAAACTAGATGTTCATCATCACTATATTCATAGCGTGGCATTATCATGCCAGAATAATCTACATCTGTAGCAATACTTACAATATCGCCTACCTGAAGATTGTTCTTTTGCAAAAAGGAAAGTGATTTTCCCCTGTACCCACTATAACTTGACATTTGCATGGGATAGAACAGTTATTTTATTAAAATTACC
>DATIAR010000025.1:0-11975 GCA_035457865.1 Nitrosopumilaceae archaeon | reverse complement strand
TTTGTTCCCATTCCTCGACTGTAGTAGAGTATTTCTTTTGGATTCTGTCTCTGTACCATTCAGGTATTACATTAAAAGCACAGAATGGAATTATTCTAAGATCCGGCGTTACATAGTGAATATCACACCTTTGTAATCTTTCTAGGTCTTCATTGTATTTGTCTTGGAAGTGCATCATTCCCAAGAACAATCCTTTAACATGCCATGAACCAACAGAATCAAATGATCTTTTCATCAAAATGTTTCCAAACATCTTTGCCAAATCAAGACCAGCTGGCTGTTTTTTCTTATCAATGAAGCTTGAAAGTTTTCGAACAACCTCTAACATGGTAAAGTATTTGTTCTTGCCAGAACGGATTTCTTCTGCCTTGTCTTCAAAGAGCTCTAACATTCCTTGAATGTCTGCAAATCTGGTCAGTGGCACAAACTTCTTTGTTTCTTGATCCTCAAAAATGTACGTACCAGCGCCACACGCAAAGTGAATTGATAATTCATATTTTGGTTTACTTGAAAATGCTTCGATAACATTTGTTAATGGCATGCAGCTTGGAACTGGGAACCAGTCATCTACTGTAACTTCAGCTCCAGTCTGTTCTTCAATTCTTTGGATACAATCAGGAATTGTGATTCTGTATTTCTCTCGTTCTTTTTTGCCCATTCTTCCTGTCAATGAGACTGGCTGGAAGTTTACCGCATGAACAACATCCAAGTTCTTTTGTGCATATCTGATTATACCACCTAATTCGTGGTCATTAATTGATTTGATAACTGTTGGAACAAAAACTACTGTAGTGCCTGTCTTTCTTGCACTTTCAAGAGCATATGGAACTTCCCAATGATTCTTTGGGTTTGTTCTTGCAGTTACACCATCAAAACTAAGGTAAAGGTTGTTAACACCAGCTAATCTTACTTCGCGCATTGCTTCTGGATCTAAGGCAAATCTAATTCCGTTTGTATTCATCTGTATATGATCAACACCTTCTTCTTTCATTATCTTAATAACATCGACAATATCCTCACGCAACATAGGTTCACCGCCAGTTATTTGCATCGAGTTTCCTGGAATTGGTCTTTCTGCCCTCAGAGTCTTCATCATTGCCCTTACTTGGTCCTGCGATGGTTCATACATGTATGCACCCTCAAGTCCCTTTTTCACATAGAAGAAACAATACCAACATGTTAGATCACATCTGTTAGTAACTATCATGTTTGCTAATCCACTATGGGACAAGTGGTTTGAACAAAGACCACAGTTATTTGGACATGAGCATTTTTCAATCATAACGTTTGGAGCATGGGCACCCTTTCCGTCCATCCAATAAGTGCTAAATTTTTTGTACATTTCATAGGAACCAAAGTATAGCTCTTCACATTCGCCATGTGTTGGACAGGTCTTTGTCATGAATACTTTGCCATCTCTTTCAAAGACCTCTGCGTCCAGAATCATGTTACAGTCAGGACATATACTTTGAGTAAATCTAATAGTAGATTTTTTGCCTAGTGTAGGTACCTTCTGGTTGGCAATCTGAATTAGTTCCATACTAATCGATTGTTTTCAGAGTTAGTATTTAATCGATTTCCTACAAGACACCGGTGGTTTTGTGAGATTAAACGTCGCTTCATATGCCTGATTCTTGAACACACCACCATAGTTTACATATATATCAAAAGACTAAGAATGAAAATAGATGAGTCTTTCAGACAAGGCGCGAAAAGCACTTGAAAAAATAGGTCTCACGAGTTACGAAATAAAGACGTATTCTGCACTTCTAAAAACTGGTCAGATAAATGCATCAGATCTAAGTCAGAAATCTGGCGTACCATATTCAAAAATATACGAGGTGTTAGGTACGCTGGAAGAAAAGGGATGGATCGGTTCTGATGAATCAAGACCTACACAATATTTTGCAAAACCACCTTCTACTGCAATAGAAAATACAAGACAGGCTCAAGAAGTAGAATTCAAAAACAACGAATCCACAATTTTAAAGGAACTTACTCCGCTTTATGAGCAAAGTGGTACCAGTGAGCGACCTGACATTTGGGTTCTTTCCGGAGTAGTAAATATTGCTTCTAAAATTTTGGAAATGGTAGATTCGTGTAGAGATGAAGTATTAATAGCAATACCAAAGGTTGCAGAAGATCTGGCAAAGGAAGCATTACCTAAGCTTAGATTATTACATGATAGGGGAGTTGATATCACAATATTAGTTTCTGAGGACGCAAATTCAGAAACCCTCAAAGCATTATCACGAGTTGCCAAAGTAAAAATAAAGAAGGGACTTTTTGGGGGCGGTGTAATATCAGACAAAAGATATGTCGTGATATTACTTGGAGAGGATCTTGGTACACCAGGATCTACAGAGGCAGTGGCTATATGGGCAGATCATTCTGGTCTTGCTGGCTTTGCACGTGAGTATTTTGAATACTTATTAAAAGAATCAAAGGATGTAAAGTGAGGTAAAATAATTTGTCAAATACGAAAGACGAGGTTTTGTTTGTTGGTACTGCAGAAGCTGAACATGTTGAAATGTATCTAAAGGCCATCTGGCACATAAAAGAAAGTGGTAATCCTGTGAAGATTAGTTCGATATCTAAGATGCTAAATGTTAGACAACCAAGTGTTGTTCAGATGCTAAAAAAGCTAAACGAATCCAAACTCGTCAATTATAATAAAACAGGTGTTTCGCTGACAAAAAGTGGAGAACAAGTAGGTTCTAACATGATGCGAAATAGTAGATTACTAGAAGTTTTGATGGATAGTGCTCTCAAAGTAGACATCGATGAAGAGATGGTTTGTGGAATAGAACATCATATGAATGAGCAGTTTACTGACGCTCTTTGTACAATGTTAAAACATCCAAGAAAATGTCCCCATAATCATGACATTCCACGTGGAAAATGTTGCAAAAATTAATTTTGAAATAAGTTATATCTTGGCAAGAGTTTAAAATCATTATGACCTGCTTCTGTGGTTGTGAAACCTATGTTCGTGATTCTAATGGCTTTAAGATAGGATGTGTAAAGTGTAACCACGGTCCACAAAATCATGAGGAAAGTTTTAAGCTAAAATCAAATCTTGAATCAAGTCAAAAGCGTGGATCTCTTTCTTGATTATTCTCCAATTAACTTGACAAGAACTCTTTTTGATCTCCTTCCATCGAATTCTCCATAGAATATTTGTTCCCATGGTCCAAAATCAAGTTTACCATCAGTTATAGCTACAACAACTTCTCTACCCATCACTTGTCTTTTTAAATGAGCATCTGCATTGTCTTCTCCGGTCTTATTGTGTTCATATTGATCTAGGGGTTCATGTGGTGCTAATTCTTCAAGCCATTTTTCATAGTCGTGATGAAGACCACTTTCGTCATCATTGATAAACACACTTGCTGTAATATGCATCGCATTTACCAAACAAAGACCATCGATGATACCACTTTTTTGGACAATCTTTTCAACCTGTGAAGTTATGTTTACAAATCCTCTTCTGGATGGAATATTCAATGTCAGATATTCTGTGATTGATTTCATAAATATTCAAACATAAGATTTAGGATAAAGATATTGTGAATGCAGGCTCAGAACTCAAGATCCTTCTCATCAAATCAAAGGGATTTGGTCATCAACGCCTGCAAGTGTTAAATTCACTAATTACTAATTGAGTCTTTCAAGAAGCTTGATAAAAGGCAAAAGACTAAATTTTGTCAAGATGGTCGCAATAGATGCTACATGTTCGCTTGAGAGTTTTAGGAAATTTGTAATCCTTAGTACATGTAATTCTTTCATTCCTGAAAGCTACTTTGAGGATTATGAAGTATTCCCAGAACGTGAAACAACTCCTGGTCTCATTTATGTAGAAGCTGCAGACAAAGTGACCTTGAAAAAAATTCGTGATATGACCTTTGTTAATGCAAAGGACGTTTTAGGTATGATATACTCTTCAAAGAGTGGAAACACCAATCTAAAATGGCGTCAAATTAGACGAAATACAGGCAAGGTTGTTGGGGAGGCCTCTACAAACACACTTGTAAACCTAACAGAAGCTGGAGTTTTAACTCAAGAATGGGTTCAAAATTATCTAAGAAAAAAGGCGGGAGAACAACCCACCAAGGCTAGTGAATTAACAAACTAACCTCTTTTCTTTTTTATTGTTCTTCTTCTAATGTAAAGTAGATTAAAATGATAACAAAAAAAATTGATGAAAATTCTGTATCACTGATACCAGAGGAACCTGACGATCTTTTTGTTCTGAGAAGGATCATAAAAAAAGAAGACAAACTTACTGGTGATACTACTCGTGCTATCAGACAAGAAAAGGAATTTGCCAGGCCAGACAGAGGAGAGAGGATCAAGATACGAGTTGCATTAAGTGTAGAAAAAGTTTCAATTGATGATGTTGTTGATAGATTAAAAGTTCATGGGACAATAATGGAATCAGATAGTGAATCAGTACAGAAAGGATCACATCATTCATTGACACTCAAGATAGGTGAACCAATTACCTTGACCAAAAAGAAATGGAATGATCTTGAGAAAAGATTGATTTTTGATAAAAAGGAAAATTTTGGATTTTTATTGATAGCAATCGATACTGGAGATTGTGGGATAGGCAGACTAAGCGGTACTCATTTGAAGCTAATGCCAAACATGTATTCGGGTGCAAGTGGCAAGAGATACAAAGCAAAATTTAACATTGAAACATTTTTTGAAGATGTCCAAGAGGCAGTCTCATCTTCTATAAGAGAAGGTGATATGATCATAATATTTGGACCTGGTGAAACTAGAAAACGATTTAGTAATTATCTCCTTGAAAAACCAATTGGTAAAAAACACAAAATCCAAGTTATTGAAGGAATAGATTCTGGAGGGGAGGATGGAATTTACACATTTGTAAAATCACTGGCTATGAAACAAGCCATATCTAACAGCAAACTTGCCAAAGTATCACAAATAATAGATGAGATAATGTTACTAGTTAACAAAAAGAGTAATAAATTCACTATGGGTTTTGCTGAAACTGAAAAAGCAAATGAGGTAGGAGCTGTAGACTCAATTATTTTTTCTGATAAGATTTTTGAAAAACAGGATGAAGACAAGATAATAGAATTTCTAAATAAAGCTGAAAGTAAGGGAGTTGAAATATTTTCTGTCGACTCTACTACAGATGTGGGCTTGAGAGTTTCAGCTCTTGGAGGAATTGTTTCACTGTTGCGTTATGTTCCTAATTAGTCGAGGTAACAAGCCAATCCAGATATGGTTTGTTTATTGATGTTACCTTAAGCTCAGCAATTTCTGGAACTTTGTATGGATGTGATTTTTTTATCTTATCTTTTAGTAATTTTTTTTTCTTATCTGTAGTTTTAAAAAATGCCAAAATTTCTGCAGTGTTTTCAAGCTTGTTCTGCCATGTATAAATTGAATTTATTTTCATAAAATTTACACATCCTGCAAGATTTTCCTTAACTAACATATTTGCAATTTTTAAAATTGATTTTTTATTAGGATATGTTGAGATTATTATGACTGCACCCATAGCAACTGATAAATTTGCCCTAACTAAAAAGAGTATCAATTACTTTGGCATTTGATTTTTCTGCTAATAATCCCATTTTCTATGTTTTGATTGTGTGGGTCATAGTTTTTTCAATAGCCAAAGTCTCCAAACTTGACAAACGCGGTTTTGAAATTACGCCATATAGTCTTACCTACAAAAATCGTAACGTACAACTTGCTTTAACTAAACTTTTAGGAAGAACAGAGAGAGCTACAAAAATCTTCTCAAACACGAGTGTTGTTGCGGGATTTATAATGATGGGTTTTGCTTTCTGGTTTCTGATTTCTAACATATTCAATTTTTTTGTTAAACCTGAATTATTCTCCGAAGTAACAGTTCTGATACCAGGAGTCACAATACAAACTACATCAGCTCTTATACCATTTTTGCTGTCTATTCCTATTGTTCTTGTAATACATGAAGGTGCACATGGGATTGTTGCTACTTTAGAAAAGATTAAGATAAAGACTGGAGGATTTGCTGTTTTTATTGCGCTTTTTGCTGGGTTTGTAGAACCTGATGAAGAAGAATTTGCCAAGGCAAAAAAGATTTCAAAACTTAGAGTGATAGGCGCGGGAGCAACATCAAACGTTATTTTTTCTTTTATAATAGCTGGTCTCCTTATCTTTAATCCATCTTTTGCATTATTGACACCGGAACCTATCAGGGGAATATTTTATAATGAACCATTAGGAGTTCCCATAATTTCTGTAACCGAGGGAACAGGAGCTGCTGCTGCAGGTTTACTTAAAGATGACATAATTACTGCGATAAATGGTATTCCTGTAGTTCAGCCACAAGATTTTGCAAAGGTGAAGCTTGTACCTGGCGAAACAGCAACTGTTACAATAATTAGAAATGGTGAGACTGTGCAAATTCCTGTTGTAACCAAGGCATCACCGGATGATCCCAAAAGAGGTTTACTTGGAATAACAAGAGCAGCGTTTCCATCTTATCAACCGGTAGTTCCTTATTACATACCATGGAGTCCTGAAACTTTCACGTTTCTACTATGGCTTTGGATGCTCTCCTTTTTCATAGGCATCTTCAATATGCTCCCTCTGCCAATTCTAGATGGCGGTAAGTTCATACACAGTATAATTGAGAAAAAAACATCAGATAAAATACTAAAAAGTGTTATGTGGTCACTCTATGGTTTTACGTTTATTTTATTTGCACTAAACATTGGATTTTCCGTAGCCAAATCTGGTTTCATTACTATCTAATCACAATTTTAATTCCTAGAAATTCACATATGGTTAAATTTGGGCACAAAAATGTTCCTTTATGAATTGTAACAGATGTGAAAATATTGCAGTTTATTCTAGAAAATATTCAGGAGAGAGTCTTTGCTCGTTATGTTTTTCAGATTCAATTGTAAAAAAGACAGCTAAAACAATATCAAAATACAATATGATTCAAGAGGGAGATGTAGTTGGGGTAGCAGTATCAGGAGGAAAGGATTCATTATCACTTTTACATGTACTTAAAAAAATGTCTCAATCTCATAACTTTAAGCTGATAGCAATAACAGTAGATGAGGGAATTCCAAATTATCGTGATGAAGCGCTAGAGATTGTAAGAAATTTCTGTAATATTCATGGGGTAGAGCACAGATCCTATGCATACAAAGAACTTTTTGATTTAACCTTAGAAGAATCACTTGATCTTAGAGAAAATGAAAAAACAACATCATGTTCGATCTGCGGAATACTACGAAGACGTGCAATAGATTTTGGTGCAAAAGATTTGGATGTTGATGTAATAGCTACGGGTCATAATTTAGACGATGTTCTTCAAACTTTTATCATTAATGTGCTATCTGGAGATACAAATAAGATTGGATGGATGGAGCCAATCACATCAAACAAAATTAGAAAGATAAAGCCATTTTGTGAAATTTATGAAAACGAAATTGTGTTTTATGCTTTTACAAACCAAATTCCTTTCCAATCAGAGCAATGTCCACACATGAATGAGGGAATAAGAACAGAAATACGTGAGTTTCTAAATTCTTTAGAAAATCATCATAGTGGGATCAAAAATAGCATGTATGGTTCTGTAATGAGGTTGGTTCCAATAGTAAAAAATGCAAATTATAAACAAAGAAGAGTCTGTCAGAAGTGTGGTAATCAATGCACGGGTGAAGTATGTTCCGTTTGTACTATGCTAGTAAATTTAAAACAAGATCAATCCTAATGCAAATATAAGATTTCATTGTATGGTATATTGGTAGTAGGTAGGATCGGGGCGCCAGCCGTGCCCCATATCTGAAACCGGCTATATGCAGAGATCAGTAACTGCTGGGTAAATCTCTAGATGGATAGTACCTGCTTGACTTGCGGAAATGAAATCACGCCGAAGCGGGTGGATGCAGGACTGAAGCTGTCCGAAGGGATAGTCTTCAAGACCTAACTGCTGAAAGGGATGAGGTCCGGGAGGGAGCAATCCTAAGGCGGAGCATTCACGCTGCGTCGTCTACGTGGCGGATCTTGCTTGACTTGAGATGGGGCTATTTGTTTAGACTGGAACTAGCAGAGCTACTACTAAATATTCATGATCGAGTGTTTACAATATGGGGGATTTGATTTTTTCTGGACATAATAGAACTTATGATGATTTTAAAAAACAGCTTGCACCAACGGTAAAACCAGTTTTTGATTTGCTAAGAGATTATTGTTTCTCTTTGGGAAAAAATGTGATTGAAGATGTACGTATGCATAGAGTAGTATTTTGCAAGTCTATGACGTTTAGATTCTTTGCAGATATGGAACCGCAACAAGATTCTATTTTGGTAAAGATAAGAAGAGATAGAAAAGAACCTCAAAAAGATGTGCTAATAAAGCCAGGTCAAGATCTTAGTGAAATAAAAAATCTTCTTTTGGACGCTTATAATACAATACATTAGTATAAAATATCAAATTTTGAAAATTCGCCTTTGTATTTTTCACTGATGATTTGTACATCTTCAACTATGGCATTTGTAGGTCCCCTGTGACTCCATTCTACAACCTCGCTTACATCTACATCTTGGCCTTCTAGTATTGCCTCAACTCTTCCATCGTTAAGATTTCGCACCCAGCCTGTAACATTTTTCTTTTCTGCCATAGTTTTAGTTGCTTGTCTGAAAAAAACTCCTTGAACCTTTCCTTTAACAAAAATATGTATTCGTTGATTTGCCACGTAAGGTTTCTTGTTTCAGGACTAATTAGTCTTGAGTGTAAAAATATTAAGATGAACTGCTGTCTTGTCTTTCTTTAATTCTGGCACGTCCAGTCTTTCTGGCTGCAATGCTGCCGACTTTTCTTCCAGGAGGTGCATTTCTTGAAACGGTTGAGCTTCTACCTACATGTTGATGTCTGCCACCACCATGTGGATGCACGTATACAGCTTGGGCGACACCTCTGACAATTGGATATTTCTGTCCTTTAGATCGTTTTCTACGCCATGCATTACCTGCTCGCATAAATGGCCTATCGCCTGCACCACCGCCGGCAAGAATTCCAACCATTGCTCTATTCTGAGGATTTAGGGTAGTAAATTTTCCAGATGGTAACTTTATTGTAACACCTTCTGAGCTATGTGAAAACACAGTTGCAGATGTACCTGCTGACTTTACAATTGTTCCGCCATCACCAAAGTGCTTTTCGATATTACTGACAATTGTTCCATCCGGAATATTTTGAATGCTAATTACATTTCCTGGAGAAATTTCAGATTTTAATCCAAACTGAATCTTTGAGCCAATTTTTGTACCAAGAATTGCAGGAATATACGAAAATGAACCATCATCGAATAGGATTTTAGCGAGTGGCGCATCACGACCTCTCTCATGAACTAGATCTACGACTTGACCTTCTCGTTGTTCGGAAAGTCCAAATCTTGGGTATTTTGCTGGCATTAACTTACCAGTGGTCGATGCACGAAATTGCATTCCACCTCGTCCACGTCTTCTAACTAGAGGTCTTTTTCCCAATGTAGAAAATGTTGCTCTCTCATGTAGATTTTAAGCTTTGGATCTTGTATGTACTGGATCAAAGACGACAAAGGTATAAAAATTAGTTTAGGGCTGTTTAATTTGTGAGTCAGAATGCACTTTCACTTAAAGTACTCGAGGCATATACACGCGATGTTGGCAGAGGAGTAGCTCGAATCGATTATGATTCTATGGACTCGCTAAGTGCTTCAACTGGTGATGTTATTGAAATTAAAGGCAAACGTAGAACTGTTGCAAAGTGTTTACCCCTTTATCCTTCAGATGAAGGGAAGGGGATAATTCGAGTTGATGGACTTGTACGAAACAATGCTGGAATAGCTATTGGCGATACTGTAGCAGTTCGAAAAATAAAAGCAGTTGCCGCTGAAAAAGTAGTTGTTGCTCCATTGGAAGCAATTCCGCCAATAGACGAAAGGTATCTTGCAGATGCTTTAGAAAGTGTTCCTTTGATTAAAGGGGATAATGTGATGGTGCCATATTTTGGTGGAAGATTAACTTTTCAAGTAATAGGAGTCACGCCAGCAGCTGATGCTGTGCTTGTGACTCAAAAGACAGTATTTCACATTGCAGAAAAAGGCGAAACTCTACGTGGAGTTCCACAAGTTACTTATGAAGACATAGGCGGATTGACTGATGAAATTAAGAAAGTTAGAGAAATGATCGAGCTTCCTTTAAGACACCCAGAAATTTTTGAAAAATTAGGAATTGAAGCACCAAAAGGAGTCTTGCTTTATGGTCCTCCAGGTACAGGTAAGACTTTGTTAGCAAAAGCAGTCGCAAATGAAAGTAATGCTCATTTTATCAGTATTTCAGGCCCTGAAATTATGAGCAAGTTCTATGGAGAAAGTGAAGCAAGGTTACGAGAGATTTTCAAAGAGGCAAAGGAAAAATCTCCTTCTATAATTTTCATTGATGAAATTGATTCAATTGCTCCAAAAAGAGAAGAAGTAACAGGGGAAGTTGAGAGAAGAGTCGTTTCTCAATTGCTTTCACTGATGGATGGTTTAGAGGCAAGAGGGAAAGTGATTGTCATATCTGCAACAAATAGACCAAATGCGATAGACCCAGCTCTTAGACGACCTGGAAGATTTGATAGAGAGATCGAGATTAAGGTACCTGATAAGAAGGGCAGAAAAGACATCCTCATGATACACACAAGAAACATGCCGCTAAGCGATGATGTAAACCTGGAAAAGATCGCAGCAATAAGTCATGGCTATGTTGGAGCAGACTTGGAATATCTTTGCAAAGAGGCTGCGATGAAGTGTTTAAGAAGACTTTTACCAGAACTCAATCTTGAAGACGAAAAGCTTCCACCAGAAACTCTTGACAAACTTATTGTAAATGGTGACGACTATCAGAATGCGTTGAGGGAGGTTACACCATCCGGAATGCGTGAAGTTTTCATTGAAAACCCAGATGTAAAATGGGATGAAGTAGGTGGATTAGAAAATGTAAAACGTGAACTTCAAGAAGCAGTTGAATGGCCAATGAAATATCCTACATTATACTCCAAACTGGGTCACAGAATGCCACGAGGAATTTTACTTCATGGACCAAGTGGTACTGGAAAAACACTTTTAGCTAAAGCAGTAGCTACAGAAAGTGAAGCTAACTTTATCTCAGTAAGAGGCCCTGAGTTGCTTTCAAAATGGGTAGGAGAATCAGAACGTGGTATAAGAGAGATATTTAGAAGAGCAAGACAGGCTTCACCATGTGTCATTTTCTTTGACGAAATTGATTCCATAGCTCCAGTTAGAGGAGTGGGTGGAGAAACAGCAGTTACTGAAAGAGTTGTGAGTCAGCTATTAACTGAACTTGACGGTATAGAAAGTTTGCATGGAGTAGTAGTACTTGCTGCAACAAATAGAGCAGATATGATTGATACTGCACTTCTAAGACCTGGACGATTTGATAAGATAATACTTGTACCAATGCCAGACAAAGAAGGCAGAAAGAAGATTCTAGAGATAAGTACAAAAGAGATCCCTATAGATAAAGAACCAAAAAGTGAGAGCGGTAAAAATCCAGATTATGTTGACATCGAAAAAATAGCTGAAACGACCGATGGCTTAAGCGGAGCAGATGTTGCATCAATTGCAAATACAGCAGTATCTCTTGTCATACATGAATTCCTAGCCAAATATCCAGATCAAAAAGAAGCAGAAAAACAGGCCGCTACAGCAAAAGTCACGATGAGGCATTTTGAAGAAGCGGTAAGAAAAGTCAGAACTCAGAAAGAGCTTAAGATTGGTGAAAAGGTAGCAGTACCTTACTACAGGTAATTTTAATAAAATAACTGTTCTATCCCATGCAAATGTCAAGTTATAGTGGGTACAGGGGAAAATCACTTTCCTTTTTGCAAAAGAACAATCTTCAGGTAGGCGATATTGTAAGTATTGCTACAGATGTAGATTATTC
>DATIAR010000024.1:0-2115 GCA_035457865.1 Nitrosopumilaceae archaeon | reverse complement strand
ACTAGCATTCTAATCGATTGGAATTGGCTATCCAATTCTTTGATTCTCTGCTCCAGTTTTTCTTTGATTTGTTTTTCTGTTTCTTCCAGAGTAAGCAGCTTCATCTTGTATTTTTCGTGGATGAGCTCTGCATCCTCCTTCATGTCATCATTTTCAGATACGATGTCCATCAGGGCATGTATACGACGCAATGTAAGACCCTTTTCGCGCAACAGTCGCTGTGCTTCTAATCTCCACCTTGGAATGTAGATCACATAAGCACCTTGCACTACAAGTTGCTCAAATGGCAGCTGTTTGAGTCCTTCAGAACCACAATCAACACCAACTGTTTGTACAGAACCGTCAATGTCAGTGATAGTTCCGACGACTTTGCCAATAAAAGTGCCGTACATGTCCTTTACTTGCTTGCCGATAAACTCGATCTCGTCTTTGCTCATTGCAGTACAGGTTTTGGACTTTATATAACCAGCAAAGTGTTAACAAGGTTTTGAATTTTGGTAAGATCATTTTAGCTAAGCCAAAAAGCAGAACAACTCATCAATTTTCGCAATTTTAAAATCATGTAATGTAATGGTTTATTCCATGATAGCAAAAGAAGAGCTGGACCAAATTTTGCAGTTTGTGTCAAAAAGATGGATTGACATGAGCCGTGATCCAAAGCACAAAGCCTTTGCGACTTTGCCAACAGATTTCTGGATGAACTCCATGGGCGGATCAGCTGGAAATGGTCGATGGATGACAATGCTGATGTATACCGAAGATGCGGATGAAGCTGAATCCTTCAAAGAAGTTTTGTTGCGTTGGCAATCAAAACACAGCACACCAAAACATGACGATTCGCTCAACTTGATCCAGATAGGCAAAAAGTAATTTATAATTGGAAATCTTTCCGATCGTAATGTCGGAATTTTCTGGTTCTGAAAAAGAAATTTTGTCTAAACACTTTTCAAATGTAGATGACTCTGTCTTTGCCATTATAACACCAAAACAAGTGGATCGTGGTGCCTTGATGTCAAGATATTCAAGGTCTGACAAGAGTATGCGAAAAATTTTTCTTGATGAATTTTTACAAAACAAAAACCGTGGAGAGGAATTTTACAACAGAGTGTTGTTAGAATATGGTGATGACTCTGTAGCTGAGCTTGGTGAAGCACAAATTGCAATCGAAGGATTATCAAATATAGCTGTAAAAAAAATTGAAGACCGAAGAATCGGTTTATCGTATTTAGAAAAATCTTCGCGTTATGTTGCATGGGACAAGAAAATTAATGATGAATACAAATTTTTCAAAGAACCTAAGATTATGAATTCCAAGTTTGCAGACAAATATCTAGAATCATGCAATCTTGACTTTGATGTTTATTCAAAATATATTCAATCTATGATATTCTACATACAGGAAAGAGAACCAATTGAAAACCAAACATTCAGAAACTCCTCAGGTGATGAGGTGCCTTTCTCAAACCTTACAGATGAGACAGACATCAAATCGGCCTCAAGGATATACAATGCCACGATAAAAGCAAAGGCACTTGATGTGCTAAGAGGGCTTTTACCTGCATCTACTCTAACAAACGTAGGAATAACAGGAAATGGGCGTGCCTTTGAGTATCTTTTGACTATACTTTATGGCTCAAAAATTGAAGAAGAGATCAATCTTGCAACAAAGATACACCGTGAGCTTGATGTAATCATTAAATCGTTTGTGAAAAGAGCTGATGACAAGTACGGTGAGCTTTTGCAAGAATATCATAATGATCTGAAAAGTACTGCTGGCAATCTTGCTAAAAAATATCTTAAAAATAAAAAGAAAACTAATTTCCTTGTAGAGTTAGTAGAATCAGAATCTGCCAAAAAAGCAGAGGAAAAGATAATTTCTGCAATTTTGTATGAACAAGCTCAGGGGACATCATACAAGACAATACTTTCTGAAGTAAGAAAGATGACTTCTACTACAAGAAAAAAGATAATCAAGACATTTACGACACTTCGCCAAAATAGAAGACATCGACCCCCACGAGCATTTGAAATGACAGAATATACTTTTGATTTTCTAACAAACTTTGGTATGTTTCGTGATTTTCATAGACATCGAGTGCTAACTTTGGAGCGACA
>DATIAR010000023.1:0-2688 GCA_035457865.1 Nitrosopumilaceae archaeon | reverse complement strand
TGCAAATATAATTCAGTTAAAGAAAAAATATAATTTTCATGTTGTTGTGGGAGGAAATGGTGCATGGGAACTTGCAAAATCTGATAGAATGAAAATTCACGGTATTGATACTGTAGTAGTAGGTGAAGCAGATGAACTCGCACTCGATCTATTTCATGATTTGGAAAAAGGGGATGCTCCAGAGTTAATGCACTGTTTTGTTAAAAACATACAAAACATACCAGTTATTCAAGGTCCAACAGTAAATTCTCTTATCGAAGCAATGCGTGGATGTGGAAGAGGATGTGATTTTTGTGATGTCAATAAAAGATCCAAAAAAGATCTACCATTAGAAAGACTACAACATGAAGCAAAAATAAATCTCAATTATGGTTTTGATTCAATTTGGTTACATTCTGATGAAATGCTTCTTTATGGATGTGAGAGTAGAGATTTTCAACCAAATTATGATGCAATAATCGAATTATGGAAAGGATTGAAATCTCTTGGAGCTAGATTCGTAGGTACAACTCATATGACCTTCTCTGCTGTTTGTGCCGATCCGAAATTACTTCATGATATGTCTGAAATAAATGGAATGAGTAATGAAAAATGGCTCGCGACAAACTTGGGAATAGAAACTGTTGCCCCACGAATGGTCAAAAAGCATCTTGGTGTAAAGACAAAACCCTTTTCCACAGATGAATGGGGTTGGATTGTTAGGGAAGGTGCAAAAATCCTAAACCAAAATCACTGGTTCCCAGCAGCAACTCTGATAATTGGTTGGCCTGACGAAACTCCTGACGAAACAAAGTACACCATAGATTTAATAGATGACTTCAAACATATGCGCATGCGAGGCCTTGTTGCTCCTCTTCTGTATCAAGACTTTAACGAAAAGAACTCGATGCATTTTGGTAATCTAAACGAAGCTCAATTTACTTTGTTCTGGAGATGTTGGGAACATAATCTACGTGTTATAAATGACATAATTCCTATAATAATTCGAAATAAGTCATTTGGGCCTCCTATGAAATTAATAATGTATGGAATGATAAAAGCAGGTACTTGGGCAATCATGAGATATCTAAGAGGGCTGTGTAAGGAACTATTCAATGGCAGACTTCCAGATGAAATAATGGAACAATATTCTAGAAGCCGTTCTGTTACTGCTCCAGCCTACACTATGTAGTGCTTTTTTCTAATTCTTTTATTGCTGCATCTGCGAGAGTATTTTTTTTAGGCGTTAAAACTACAAAATAATTCTTATCTGCCCGTTCTGCTGATTCTACGGATTTGTATTTTTTTGTATTCATATCAAATTCTAGAAGTTTCCCATCAAGTTTGCCCTTTGTATAGATCATGAGATAAATATTGCCAGTAGTGGGACTCAGTGGAATAATTGCAAAAACATAACCTTTGTAAGAGTTTATTGGCATCATATTTTTCATTGGAGGCGCAATCGTCGCCATGTACACAAAAATGTCTTCAGACGAACTAAATTCTTCAAATTCAAAATTCAATAGTACTGATTTGTTGTGGTAATATAATAATCTAAGTACTTGTTAAGCGTTCATTCATGTTGAATAGATTAAATTGTTTATTTCTTGATAAATTGGAAATTATTCTTTGAATTTTTTAGAACATAAAAAATAATTTAGTATTTTGGCATCAGTCTTAGCCTTGTCTTTGCAGAAAGAGCAATTATTGATATAATTGCAACTGCAAGTACCAAAGCTGCTATTGCACCAAACTCTGGGACTATATGTGTACCAATTATCTCAATTTTAGTATCATCAGCAGCAAATCCTATACTAAGTGTTCTTGATGTTTTTGATTTTGTTTCTTTAAAACTGGTTTCCTCTCCACCAATTAAGACAAAGAATTCGTCATCCTCAAGGTCTTTCGGATCGATTGTTTTGCCAACTAGTATGTCATCAGCACTAAGATTAGCTGGTATCTTTGCATCTATCATATCTCTTGGTAAAGTTACAGTGATTGAACCATCTTTGACTGCGTCTATTGTTATCACAAGTGCTAAACCTTCAGGATTAATTTCCATATTCTTGACTGTTCCACCTCTTATGACATACTCTACATCGTACTCTCCTACGCCTTCGACATTAATTGTGAAAACTTTTTTTTCTACTTCGCCTATTTCAGATGAGCCTGTTCCTCCACTAAACGAAAATATGGTATCCGCTTTTTGTGCAGCACCGTATTGTGCTATTATGGTATAATTTCCTGCAGCCTTCCACAGCGGACCAGTTGCTAAATATTCTTTTGAAAAACTTCCATCTGCTTTAGGAGTAAATTGATCAATTTGAACTAGCTTACTATTTGAATCCAATATTCTTAGAGTAATAGGTATACCTCCTCCTGGATTCTTTACAAGACCAGTTACAACTATTGTATCTCCCTGATCATAATAATCACTATCTGTCTGTACACTAAGTGGTGGAATGTTGTGACTAGATCCAAATACAGATGTGGTAATACCAATTGAAGAAATTAAAACAATTGCAAGTGTATAAGCTACATATCGTAAAGCCATGTTAACTAGGAAAATATCAAGGATAATGAGTATTTATGTATTAATAAAAGAAAAGTTGACTCCAAGTTCTAGTATTTTGGCATCAGTCTTAGCCTTGTCTTTGCAGAAAGAGCAATTATTGATATAATTGCAACTGCAAGTACCAAAGCTGCTAT
>DATIAR010000022.1:0-15122 GCA_035457865.1 Nitrosopumilaceae archaeon | reverse complement strand
TTGATAGTAAACTCTGGGGCTTGGCAGACACAGACTTCATATCAAGCAAGTGTTGGAATCACACCAACTCCAGGAATTGCGGTTATTGTAAACTTGGCAACACTCAAAGTTTTCACAAAAAGTTTTGTAGATTAAACAGTATAATTATAAAATATCTGCTAAGATAAGATCGTCCTTGAATGCTTTTTTTATAACATCGGGTTGAATTGTCAAGTTGTATTTTTTGGTTCTACCATGCATGCCTTGATGAACTATTTTTCCTGTGATCAGGCCTGAAAGTTCAATATCTCCAAGGATTTGAGTCACTCTTCTTTGGGTTATCTCTTTTTGTCGAATCGTCTTACAGAGTCCTTTATAGGATTGGTATATCTCGCCTGTGGAGGAACCCTTTGCTCTCATTACTGCAATTATTAGTAATTTTTCATGTAATGGATAGGAGTTTAGTGCAGTGGTTTCTTTATCTTCCTCCATTTTTTGGGAAGCCCTTCTGATGTGTTCTTCTTTTACGGTTTCTGATTGTTCTCTCTCAGCTAACTCTCCTGCAACACGTAAAAGATCTATTGCTCGTCTTGCGTCTCCATGTTCCTGACCAGCCATTGCTGCACAGAGATTTACCGCTGCAGGTTCTACTGTGCCTTGAATAAATGCAGTTTTGATTCTATCCAAAAGAATTTCTTTGATTTGTTCTACAGTATAGTTTGTAAAGACAATTTCTTCTTCACTTAGGCTGCTTAGTACTCTAGGATCAAGTCTTTCTTTAAAGGTCAAGTCATTTGAAATTCCAATTAAGGTAAGAGAGCCTACCTTTAATCTCTCATTTGCTCTTGTTAAATTATACAAAATATCCTTACCTGTCTTTGATATTAGTTCTGCTAGATAGTCAATCTCATCTATGACAAAGACTGCGTTTGTAGAGTTTTTTTGAATTACATCTAAAAGCCTATTGAATACCCCGCTGATTGACAGGCCTGTTGTGGGTAACTCTTTTTGTGTCTTTAATCCTAATTGCCTACCAAAACTTACTAATAATCCATAAAGTGTTGTTTCGTCTTTGGCATTTGTATAAACTAGTTTTATTGGGAAGTCACTTTTCTCTACACGTTTTTGGATTTTTGATAAGACTGTTTTTACTACTAGTGTTTTGCCTGTACCTGGTTTTCCATAAACAAGGAGGTTTGATGGTCGAGATTTTTTTAAAATGGGTAAAAGTGCTTGGGTTACTTTGGCAAGTTCGTTATCTCTATGCAGTATCACTTCTGGGATGAATGTAAAATGCAGCACATCTCGTTTTTTTAGTATGGATCGCCCGCTAGTTGCATCATCAAGTAATTTGTCTACAGCATCATGGTTTGTCATTCAGGCACACACCTGTATTTCCTCTGTCCACATATTGATTCTACCTTAGAATAATCTAATTAGAATAGAATCACTAAACCAAATTTAGTATATCATTAATTATTTTTATTTTCTCTTAAAAAAATTTTTTAAATAAAGCTAGAGTGGAAAGTATGGTGTGTGGGCATACCTAAATTCCAATTAACAATTAGTTAACTTGGTGTTAAGATAAACTCCAAAAAGGCAAATTTAACCCCTTTATTTCCACTCCAGGCATGAATATGGACCTTAACAATGTTAAGATGCCTAAACGAACCCCTTTATTTCCACTCCAGGCATAGATTTTTCATAAACTATGAACAAAAAAGAGTGTAATTTGTTAAGATACTAAATTTGGTTAGGCATGGGCTAGGCGGTGAATGTTAACAAACCCACTAGTTAACAAATCTTCTTTGATCCGTTCAAGTGTTAAGGTGTTAACCGGATCGATCACAATGGCTAAAAAAAGGATCAAGATAGACTTGGAAGATACCGATGGAGCCAAGTACAACTTTAGTGTAGAAGGCAATGTAACTAGGGATAAGGTACTAAAGATATTCGAATTAATGGACTTGATTAACATAGAAGAGCCACAAAATGGTCCGACTCTGGATTCTGTAGGTTCTAAGATCTGGAATATTATAGACAAATACTTTCCTATGGGTACATTCACCTCATCCGAGGTCCTCGAAAAATATGAGGATGATTATGGAGAACCAATCAAACTTAGTATAATCTCGACATACCTATCACGATTTGCCTCAAAAGGAAGAGTGGAAAGGAGAAAACAAGGAAGAGAATGGACCTATCAAATAGTAAAGATAACACAAAGACAACCTAATTCATTAACAAAATAATTATCTCAAGTAATCAATACTTTCTTTATTATAAGATGGTCTTGGTTCATTATGATTTTAACATAATCTCCCTTTTGTAGTTCAAGAAACTTCCTAAACTGTATAGGAATGGAGACTGTGCCGCCTGATGTGATCTTAACCAACTCTTCATTTTGCTGTACAGTCATATTATTAAATAATTAATTTATGTATTAAATATTTTATTATTTTATAAAATTAATAATCAAGTCAAAAGTTTAGGTAAATTAGAAGTTTTTTAGTTTTGATTATTGGTGGGGAGTTATTTTTACCAAACCAAGCTTAGATTTTCCTTTATCAGTTATGTAATAGGTGAATGGTTTAGTTTTCATATTTCTTTCCACAAAACCTTCTTCAAAAAGCTTCTTCATCATCCTTGATGTATGCTCACGGGTTCTACCTATTGTGATTTGTATGTCACGTGATGTCATAGGTTTCTCTGTGATTAGTTTCAGAACATAATCTGTAGCACTACCGAAATTCATGTTACGCATACGCTCCTTTTGTGGTTCTTCCTGTGCTTGGTTCTCCTCCTGTCCTGGTTTGGCATGCTTCCTTTCTACTTTAATTGGAAGATCTAGAGTGCTCTCATCACTGTCTAATTCTAATGAATCCATGCGTATCTTCATATCAATTAACTGGTTCTCATAATACTGAAGGCGGTCTGTGTATGCCTTTATCTGCTCAGACTCACTCTTTATGAGAGGTTTGACTTTGTTGTATATTACTATGGCAAACAAACCACTGATAAATGCAATAAAAATGCCTATTAATACACCTACATCAGGGATTTCTACTAACATCACAAAAACTCATTGAAAATCGTGATTTATCATGTTTGAGCAACTTTTTTTCACACAATACACATCAATCACAACATAATCAATATCATACAACATAATGACATTCAAAGCAAAAATAACAAAAAATCACAACCTACAGGCACGATTTACTAAAGCTTCAATCACAGAGATGATTTCATACTCTCTTTCAGGAAACACATCACTATTTTGTATCACAGAAACTTGTTCAGAGAGTTTGTTTATCACATCAATATCCTCAGGAATAAGGATGCCTAGTCCCTTGAGGAGGATAACTGAATAATATAACCCTAATAATTTATTCCTAGATTGATTTACCTGCCTGTAATATGCCCCTTTTGTTATACTAAAATCGGTTTTCTCTATCTTTAGTTGATTTAAAATAATTTCAACTTGTCTCTCAGTAAATAATGATTTTTTTATAATTTGCTTAATTATATTATTAAAAATTGGATTTGTGGATTCGGCCATAGCTATACAATTCTGTATACCTTATCTGTGTTAAACTTTAAAAAGTTCACTATTAACCTGTCTTATGAAAAGCGTAGAGAGTTACCTCACTGCTACTCTCAAGAAAAAGAAAGCGTTACTTTTTGTTCTCATAGATTCGGAGATATCAGAGATAAAATCGATGGTAAAACTTGCAAAAGATGTGGAGAAGATTGGGGCTGCAGCAATACTTGTTGGTGGCTCATCTGCCACAGATCAACTTGGTATGGCCGAAGTTGTTAAAAATTTAAAAAAATCGATAAAGATTCCAATCATACTTTTCCCTGGAAATGTTACAGGTGTTGTCCCAAATGCTGACGCAATCTTGTTTAGCTCACTTTTGAATTCTGAGAACCCTTACTATATCTCACAAGCTCAAGCACTTGGGGCCCCAAACGTTCTCAAATTTGGCCTAGAACCACTACCTACAGCCTACATTGTGATAGGTGAAGGGACATCAGCTTGGTTTGTAGGCTCGGTGAGAAGCATTCCCTTTGACAAGGCAAAGATTGCTGCCATGTACTCACTCTCAGCACAATTCCTTGGGATGAGATTTGTCTATCTTGAGGCAGGCTCTGGGGCATCCTCTCATGTTAAACCAGAAATGGTGCGTGCAGTGCGGAAAGTCTTCAAAGGGTTTTTGATCGTGGGGGGTGGCATACGAAGTTCTCAGACTGCTGGCGAGCTTGTAAAAGCAGGCGCTGATGCCATTGTTATAGGCACCCTCGCAGAAAAAGGGGGCAGCAAAGTCCTAAACGATATTGTAAAAACCATCCAGAGTGTAAAGAGATAACATGTCTGAGAATGTGGTGTTGCGTTTACGTGAAATCCCAATGCCTAATTATTATGTAGATTATTATACTAAAATTTCAAACACAGTCTTTTCTATCTTTGAAAAATCCGCAGCTGCAAAATCTACTCTACATGACTCATCTGTAATGGTAGAACCAAAGATTGCGTTTGATCTTGCAGACCGTGTATCAAAGATGCATGAGATAGATGTTACCGAACGTCTCCGAGCACTAATACAAACTACCACAAAAGAACTTGCTGCCTTGACACTTGCAGAAGAAATTGCTCTTGGCAAATACACTGGTCCTGATTCATCACTAGAAGAGAAGCTAGACATGGCAGTAAGAGTAGCTCTTGCCATAGTTACGGAAGGGGTTACCATAGCTCCACTGCAGGGAATTCATGAGGTAAAGATAAAACAAAATCGTGATGGTTCCAATTACCTGTCTATCTCCTTTGCAGGACCAATAAGATCAGCTGGTGGGACAGAAGCTGCATCTACAATGCTAATTGCAGATCATGTTAGAAAGATTGCAGGCTTGGAAAGATATCAAGCAAACTCGTTTGATGATGAGACGGGTAGATTTGTTGAGGAATTAAGACTATATGAAAGGGAGGCGGGTAACTTTCAATATCACGTTCCAGACGAAGACATTCTTTCTGTAATATCAAACCTTCCAGTTGAATTAGACGGTGTCGATACTGATCCCATTGAAATTGTCAGCCATAGAAACATGACTCGAATTAGTACGGATAGAGTGAGAGGAGGAGCATTAAGAGTCTTAAATGATGGCTTGATCGGGAAATCCAGAAAATTACTAAAACTCATTGATTTGTATAAATTGGATGGATGGGGGTGGCTAAAGGATCTCAAAGGAGCAATCCAGACTGGTGATGAAGACGCTGCAGCTCATAGAATGAGAGAAGTCATAACTGGCAGATCCGTACTTTCAATGCCAAAAAAACTTGGGGGGTTTAGACTACGATATGGAAGAGCATGTAATACTGGTTTTGCATCAATTGGAATTCATCCCGTTGTTGCTGAAATTCTAGATCACACCATAGCTGTTGGTACACAAATTAAACTTGATACACCAGGAAAGGCCTCAACCATTGCATTTGTAGACTCGCTTGATACCCCTATCGTACGACTCACAAATGGAAACGTTGTAAAAATTAAAGACACCGTACATGGAATCAGTCTAAAAGGACAGATTGAAAAAATACTTCATCTTGGTGATATCCTGATTAGCTATGGTGACTTTTTAGAAAACAATGCAGAGCTTATACCAACTGGATATGTAGAAGAATACTGGGCAGCAGAACTAGAAGAAAAACTTAGAAAATACGAATCAGATGACCCTCAATTATTAAAATTTCTCTCAAAGACTCCAAGTTTGGATGAGGCGATCAAACTCTCACTAGATTTTGATATTCCTCTCCATCCTCAATACCTCTACTTTTGGGAACAACTATCGCCTGACGAATTTGAGCAAATACTTCATCCACAAGGCGCAGAACCAGAATTAATAACCTACCAAAAAAGTAGTAAAAAAATACTAGAAAAGCTTGGGGTCCCACATGAAGTTTCTGGAGAATCTATTATACTAAAATCCACAGAAGCTAGAATTTTCTATTATCTGTTATTTAGAAAACCAATCCAGTTTGATAAATCACTTACTGTACCACAGATGATCACACAAGCCACTAAAATCAAAATTTGGGATAAATTTTCAACAGCAATTGGTGTTAGAGTAGGAAGACCAGAAAAAGCTGCTGAAAGGAAAATGAAACCACCAGTCCACACACTATTTCCTGTTGGCAGTAAGGGCGGCGCATCACGTGATTTGATCAAAGCTTCAAAACAACCTAACTTTTACTGTAACATTAGTAACAGGATATGCAAAAACTGTAACCTGCCATCTATTGGAATAGCGTGCTCAAAATGTGGAAAAAAGACATCAGTAATTTTCATCTGCCCTAATTGTAGAGCAGAACTTGATTCTGATTTTTGTGGTAAATGCAAGAAAAAAGGAGCCTTGCATGGATACAAGGCCTTTCCTCTCAAGGAACAACTACTTTTATCTCAAGAAAAGACAGGAATACGAGTTCAGGAACCGTTTAAGGGTGTACGTGAACTTATCAATCAAGACCGAATTGCAGAACCACTTGAGAAAGGGATCATTAGACAGAGTCTAGATCTTAGTGTGTTTAAAGATGGAACAATAAGGTTTGATGCAACAAACGCACCACTAACTCACTTTAAACCTAGTTGGGTTGGAACATCACTTGAAAAGCTTGCTGAGTTTGGCTATACTCATGACATTGATGGAAAACCACTTGTTAGTATAGATCAGACAGTTGAGCTCATGATGCAAGATGTAGTCATTCCTTATGATTGTGGTGAATATCTGGTAAAGATATCACAATACATCGATAAAGAATTGGAAAAGCTGTATGGTCATCCTGCATTTTACAAAATCAGAAACAATAATGATCTAGTAGGACACTTGATAATTGGATTAGCTCCACACACTTCAGTTGGAATTGTAGGGCGAATAATAGGATATACAAACACACATGTTTGTTATGGTACACCCGTGTGGCATTCTGCAAAACGTCGTGATGCAGATGGAGATGCTGACTCGATCATGCTTTTGATGGACAGCCTGCTTAACTTTTCAAGACAATTTCTATCTGACAGGATAGGTGGTTTGATGGATGCGCCACTATTGATACAACCCATAGTTATACCACAAGAAGTTCAAAGACAAGCACATAACTTTGAAGTTGAAAAAAGACTGCCACTTTCATTTTTCGAAGCAACTCTTGCAAAAGAAAAAGCAAGTGAGGTAAAAGGGATTGAAACTCTCAAATCTAGATTAGAGACAGAAAAACAGTTTTACGGACACTACTTTACACATCAAACATCAACACTTACTACATCCAGATCTCGAAGTGCATATTCTACATTAGGATCACTTTTAGAAAAACTTGATATGCAAATTAGAACAGCCGATATAATTGATGCCGTAGATCCAAACGAAGTAGTATCTATGGTAATGACAACTCATTTGTTACCCGACATCATGGGTAATCTTAGAGCGTATTCTGGGCAATCATTTAGGTGTACTACATGTGGTGCTAGCTACAGAAGAATTCCACTCTCACAGATCTGTAATGAGTGTGGCAGCAAACTCATACAGACAATGACAAGACCTTCTGTGAAAAAGTATCTCAAACTTGCAAAAAGACTACTAGGCAAATATCAAGTTGATCCATACTTGAAAGGACGAGTTCTTGGTCTGTTAGACGAGCTAGAATTAGTCTTTGGAAAAGAGGAAAGTGATCAAGCTCTTCTTACTGACTATGCTTAACGTAATTTGATGTACTCGTAACCACCAATCTTGTTATCAAAACAATAATGGACTTTTTGATAGTCTTTTCTAAATGACTTGACTTCGGATGCAACTTTCTTTTTATCTTTTTTATCTACTACTACCTTTTTGATAAATTCTGCAACTTGTTTCATTTCTGATTCTCTCATACCAAGTCGAGTTAGTTCTGCAACTCCAAGTCTTATGCCTCCAGGATGGAAGTAATTCCTACCTGCTTTTATATCGCCGGGGATAAGCTGCCTATTTACAATTATGTTTGCTTTCTCAAGATCTGCCTCGATTGTACCTCCATCACCAAATGAAAGTACATTTAGTACAATTTGATGAGATTTGGTAAATCCACGTTTTTCTCCTAAAACTCCAAAACCAAATGAGTTTAAAGCTTGTGCTAGTGCTTTGGCATTCTTTACTACCTGACTTGCATATTTTTTACCAAACTCGATCATTTCCGCAAATGCTATTGCTTTTCCAGCTACATGATGAAGATGGTGATTACTAGTCATACCAGGGAACGTTGCCTTTTTGATCTCCTCAGCATATTTATCAAAAGATGCAATCATTCCTCCTTGTGGTCCAAACAAAGTTTTATGAGTACTCATAGTCATTGCATCCGCTCCTTCTCTTAGTGGATCTTGAAATTGTCCACCAGCAATAAGTCCTGCAACATGTGCACCATCATAGTTGACAAACATCTTGTATCCCTTTAGAAAATCTGCAAGCTCCTTGACAGGATGTGGAAACAAAAAGACAGATCCACCAAACATAGCAAGTTTTGGTAGTCTGCCAGCTTTTTCAAGCTCAACAACTTTTTGCTTTGTCTTATCTACATCAAGTGACATCTCATCTGCGTCAAAGGGATAAAATTCAATGTCTAATCCATGTACAAGACCCGCTGTACCAGAATGCTCTTTTTTACCATGGGAAATGTGACCTCCTGATGGAATAGATGGTGCAAGCATGATATCGCCAGGATTTGTAAAAGCAGAATAAATTGAAAGATTTGCTACAACTCCAGAGATTGGTCGCACATCAACAAACTCTGCCCTGAACAATTTTTTTGCAAGCTCGATACACTTGAACTCTACCTTATCAATATAGGTACAACCAGCATAAACACGTTCACCTGGCCAACCTTCTGCATATCGGTTCGCAAAATCAGAAATGGCTGCTTCTCTTACTGCAGGACTGGGAACATTTTCACTTGCAATGAGAGGAATTGAATTTGCAAACCAATTGTTATGTTCTTTTAGCATAGATAACACCTCTTTGTATGATTCCCTGGGGGAAGAACGTGTCATGCCCTGTGGGTTGAATTATCCTAATTTAAAAACATCGAAATTAAATTTTTAAAAATTGTGCGTCGTTATGATTTAAGATTAAAAAAGACATAAAAAGGGAAAAAATGGCTCTAGTTCAACATGGGTATGCAAAACGCACAGGGTGGAATTCCTGTTGTTATATTAAAAGAGGGGGCTCAACAGACTAAGGGCCGTGATGCTCAGAAAAACAACATCACTGCAGCAAAACTAATTGCTGAAATCGTACATACAAGTCTTGGTCCAAGAGGAATGGACAAAATGCTTGTTGATTCCTTAGGAGATGTTACAATTACTAATGATGGTGCTACAATCCTAAAAGAGATTGATGTTCAACATCCTGCTGCAAAAATGCTTGTCGAAATTTCAAAAACAACCGATAATGAGGTAGGAGATGGAACCACGTCTGCTGTAATTCTTGCAGGTGCACTCTTAGAAAACGCTGAATCCTTGATAAACCAAGAGGTTCATCCAACCATAATTGTTGACGGATATAGAAAAGCTGCACAAAAAACAATTCAGTTACTAGAAAAAATGGCAGATAGGGTACAACCAACTGATAAAGAAATTCTTGGTAAAATTGCAAGAACCTCTATGCAGACAAAACTAGTTAGAAAGGATTCTGCTGGTCTTTCCGATATGATAGTAAAGTCTGTTCTTGCAGTAGCAGAAAAAATCGAGGATGGATATAGAGTAGATATTGATGATATTAAAGTGGAAAAGAAGGCCGGTGGCTCAATAAAAGATACCCTTCTCACAAAAGGGATTATTCTTGATAAAGAAGTGGTTCATAGTGGTATGCCAAAAAAGATTTCCAACGCAAAAATCGCTTTAATTAATACTGCTTTAGAAATTGACAAGACTGAATTTGATGCCAAGATCAACATATCTAGTCCTGAACAAA
The DNA here is from genome assembly GCA_035457865.1 of Nitrosopumilaceae archaeon. GTDB lineage: Archaea > Thermoproteota > Nitrososphaeria > Nitrososphaerales > Nitrosopumilaceae > UBA8516. The sequence goes on along the minus strand of DATIAR010000022.1, from coordinate 5,153 downwards.
TGAAATCATTTCTGGATGAAGAAAACAAAATGATCAAAAACATGGTTGACAAAGTTATCGCATCAGGTGCTAACGTATTATTTTGTCAAAAAGGAATTGACGATATTGCACAACACTATCTTGCAAAAGCAGGTATACTTACAGTAAGACGAATAAAAGAGAGTGATCTTACAAAACTTGCAAAAGCAACAGATGCTAGAATTGTAACAAACCTTGATGATTTATTTGAAAAAGATTTAGGTTCTGCAGAAAACGTTGAAGAAAGAAAAGTTGAGACAGACAGATGGGTATTCGTAGAAGGTTGTAAACATCCAAAAGCAGTAACAATTCTTGTACGTGGTGGTTCACAGAGAGTTGTTGATGAAGTTGAAAGGTCAATTCATGATGCACTCATGGTTGTTAAAGATGTTATAGAAAAACCGATGATCGTGGCTGGCGGTGGTGCTCCTGAAACCTATGCAGCAACAAAGCTAAGAGAATGGGCAAAAACACTTGAAGGCAGGGAACAACTAGCCGTAGAAAAATTTGCAGATTCACTTGAAGTTATTCCTATTACTCTTGCAGAAAATGCTGGCATGGATCCAATTGATACCCTAACATCACTACGCTCAAAACAATTGAAAGGAAACAAGTGGACTGGAATAGATGTAATGAAGGGAGTTGTTGCAAGCATGCATTCAACTGATATCTTTGAACCACTTTCTGTAAAAATCCAAATCATCTCATCTGCTACCGAAGCAACATCAATGATTCTCAGAATTGATGATGTGATAGCAATTGCCAAATCAAGTGGTCCACCAGGCGGTGGAGAAGGAATGGGTGGAATGGGAGGCATGGGTGGTATGCCTGGTATGGGTGGAATGGGCGGAATGCCACCTATGGACATGTAAGAGATTTACAAAAAAACTTTTCAATAACACTACAAGGTTTATTTGCATAATCGTTCATACAAAATTTTATGCAAAAAAGTAACACGATTCTTGCTGGTATAAAATATGTGTATTTGGTGTTTTTCTTTGCATTACTTTCAGGAATGTTTTATCCAATAATTGAACAAAACGCAAACGCAAGTGAAGTTGTTGCTGGCGTATTGATTCTTTTTGTAGGTCTTGGAGGAGCATTATTTCTGTATAAATTCAGTATATCAGAAAAAAGCCAAAAAACTTACTTGATTGCAGGGTTTGTAATTCTAACTGTTGCATTATTTCTAGTATTTTCTATTTCTGGTAGGATATAATCTAGATATCAAAATAAAGATAGAATTCATGAGGATGAGGTCGTATGGATACCTCTCTTTCATCTTTTCTTTCTAATTCAATTATCTTGTCAATGACTTCATTTGAAAATATGGGGTTGAGGAATTTTCTATCACTCTCAAGAGAATCAAGTGCCTCACCTAGAGTTGCAGGCAATGATTTGATTCCTTTTGACTCACGTTCCTCTCTACTCATCTTGTAAATGTCTTCATGTATTGGATCACCAGGCTCAATCTTCTTCTTTATTCCATCTAGTCCTGCAGCAAGTACCGAAGAAAAGACAAGATAAGGATTTGATGAGGGATCTGGTGCTCTAAATTCTAATCGTTTTATTTTTGAATATTTTTCTCCTCTAAAATGTGCGGGGACTCTAACTATTGCAGATCTATTACTTGGGCTCCATGCAATGTATACAGGAGCTTCATAACCTGGGACTAATCTGTGATACGAATTTGTAGTTGGTGCCACAATAGCAGCTAGTGCTCTTGCATGATTCATTATTCCACCACAAAAATACCTTGCAGTTTGGCTTATCTCTTCTTTATCATCTTTATCAAAAAAGACATTCTTGTCATCTTTCCAGAGACTAACATTTGTGTGCATGCCAGAACCCGAATCCATAGAAATTGGTTTTGGCATCATTGTTGCAACCTTGCCAAATTTCTGTGCAACATTTCTTACAACATACTTGTAGGTTTGTGCACCATCAGCAGCATTTGTTAATTGATCATAGCGAATATCAATTTCACACTGGCCGGCAGTTGCAACTTCATGATGATGGTTATCACATAATATTCCAAAATGTTCATTCAAACACTCGACACAATCATTTCTAAATTCTGTTAGTGTGTCGGACGGTGTGCTTGGATAATACCCCTCTTGCAAACCCATTGGATATCCAGTTCCTTCCTGACTCCACGGGGCTTCCTTTGATTCGATTGAATATGATTGGCCTTTGTATGGTGTGAGAACGTCCCAGTGAATCTTGTCAAAAACGAAAAACTCCACTTCTGGACCCCAAAGGCTAAAATCATAACCCTGAGTTTTGAGGTGTTTTTCAGCCTTTTGTGCTATTGATCGAGGATCGCTCTCAAGTCTACCTTTATCCCATCCCCAGTAAATGTCACAAATCAATCTTGCAGTTTTAGCATTTGCCATCCATGGAATAGGCGCATAAGTATTTGGGTCTGGTTTTAATACAAGATCAGAATCAGCGACATGTGCAAATCCAATAATTGAAGAACCGTCAAGCTTTGGCAGTCCATCTTGCATTTGTTGTGGTGTAAATAGATTTGCGGAAATTGTTGTATGATGGAATCTTCCAGTAAGTCCGGTAAACTGTAGATCAATAAATTTTACTTGTTCATGTTTTATTTTTGCAAAAACCTCATCAGCCGAATATGAAATTGCTGTGGGTTCTCCACCAATCACTTTATATGGCAATTTAGCACCTTGATCATAACACGAGGAGTCTACCATTTAAGGATTATTAGGTGTGCAAATGTCTGAAATAAAAAAAATTGATGTTAATTCTCTGTACAATATCTTACTTCGAGAAATCCAGAATGATTCTGTTCAAGAAATTGATCCACAACTTTACTACAGCATATCAGATATGCTTGGCAAATTAAAAAATCAAGGATATGATGGAATTGAATCAAAGATCAAAGATGCACTTGTAAAGATAATAACTGACATGGTATCAATTCTTTTAAAAATAAGAATTGAAAAAGTTGTAAAATCAAAAGAGATTGATTATTCTAACTTGTTAGATGAAGAGCGATACATACTTGATTCAGATGATGAATTGCGTCAGCGAAAAGACATAGTTCTTTCGGCAACACTAAACGGTAGATTAAAACTTCTTGAAACTGTATCAAAAAATCACAAATCACGTTCTATAGTTGTAAGATTTCTAAAACCAATAGACCAGATTGTAGGCTCGGATCTTGAGAAATATGGCCCGTTTGATGCAGAAGACGTAGCTACTCTTCCTTTTGAGAACGCTACTGCTCTCATTGGAAAGAAAATTGCTGTAAAAGTCAGTTGGGAAGACTAAAAATTACGTAAACTCGTTTCAACCTCATATGTCACATTTGGGAGTAGATGTTATTGATTATCTCTTACTTACAATATATCCAGTTGTTGCACTCTTTGTTATAGAAATTATCTCTAGGGTTTTTAAAATCAAATCGTGGGTAAAACTCGTAATTCAAGGTGGCATGTGTATTGGATTTACCATAGCATATGTAACCTTGATTGTCGCGCATTGGCTTACTGCTGTTGTTCTTTTAGCTTTAGCAATAGCATTACTATACCAAGCAAGACTTGCAAAGATAAAACCAGGACAATCTGTTTACTAGGTTAGCCAAAACTTTTCGAAAACAATTGCTGTAAAAATCAATTTAATCAATATTAATCCCATAATGTCAACAAAACATATTTACACAATATGTTGTGATAAACAGCAGATTTTCATTGATAAAAGATAGAGTAGCAATAGTAACAGGTGCAAGCAGCGGTATAGGGCATGCTACTGCTTTGGCTTTAGCTAATGCAGGAGCCAAAGTAGCAATTGCTGCAAGGAGAACTGATCGTCTTCAACAGCTAGAAAATGAAATTAAGAAAAATGGCGGTCAATGCTTAGTTGTTACTTGTGATGTTACAAAAAGGAAAGACTGTGAATCATTAATTGATGCTGTGATAAAAAAATGGAGTCGTGTGGACATCCTCGTCAATAATGCTGGTATAATGCCTCTCAGTTTTGTTAAGAGTTTAAAAATTGATGAATGGGAACAAATGGTAGATGTAAACATAAAGGGTGTGCTATTTTGTACTGGCGCTGCAGTACCTCACATGATAAAACAAAATTCTGGTCATATCATTAATCTCTCATCAATTGCAGGAAGGGTTGTCTTTGCTGCCGGTAGTGTTTATTGTGCAACAAAATATGCAGTGAGAGCATTCAGCGAAGGTTTACGGCAAGAACTTAGCACCAGAAATAATATCAGAGTGACAACCATAGAACCAGGAATCGTTGCAACTGAGCTTACCAATACGATTACTGACAAGGGATTAGAATCCTTTATGAAATATGCACAAACAATAGAAACTCTGAAATCCGAAGACATTGCAAACGCAATAATGTTTGCAGTTGAATCACCTCCACATGTTAATGTTAATGAAATCATGGTCAGACCAACTCAACAAGAAAGATAATTTGGTTGGTGTTACTTATTAAAACAACAGAAATTCTCATCCTTGGTGGTGGTTTTGGTGGTCTTGCAGCAGCCAATGAGTTGCGACAAAATCTTCCGACGGATATTAAAATTACAATAATTGATAAAAAAGACTATTTTATGATGGGTCTAGTAAAACTTTGGATCTTAAATGGTACTAGAGAATTTGAATTTTCAAAAAAACCATTGCAGCCTATAACAAAGAAAGGTATCGATTTCATCAACGAAGAAATAATAAAAATAGATCCAAAAAAGAAATCTGTTACAACAAAATTCAGAGAACTATCATATGACTATTTGATAATTGCATTAGGCGTAGAGCTTGTACCAGAACAGATTGATGGTCTCTATGAACACGGATTAATTCTATATGAAATTAATGACATTCCAAAAATTCGTGAAGCTATTAAGAAAATAAAATCAGGCAAAATAGCTATGGCCATCATGGGCATGCCGTACAAATGTCCACCGGCACCATATGAGGCCGCTCTCCTCATTCGTTCAATGTTAAATGATCTGGGAACAAGTGACTCTGTACAAATTGACTTTTACAGTCCTGCACCAATAACTCTGCCAGCAGCAGGACCACAAGTAAGCGAAGAAATACTGCAACTGTTAAAATCAAAGAACATAAACTTTCATAGTTTACACAAAACAG
>DATIAR010000021.1:0-9375 GCA_035457865.1 Nitrosopumilaceae archaeon | reverse complement strand
CTCGGAGTCAGTTATTCTTACTGTGACTATTCTTCTTTCTGCAAAAAATGTCTCGTACTCATCGATGTGTAAAGCTTTAGCTTTTAAAAGCACTGCATCGCACGCAGACAACTATCCTCGCCTGTTGCTTTTGAATCTATACTTGTCCAGTTTTATCAATTCATGATAGGAACCAAATTGTGATGTGTCTTCCACCATATCCAAAACATCTTCTTTTTCTGATTCATAGGTCTGTATTATATTGTATAATGTGGTCCTTTGAGCAGGAACTCTGCCTACTTGTCTTATGAAATTTCTAATTTGCTTTGGTTTTAATAGCTGACCATGCCTTGCTCCAGCAGCGGTGGATATGCTTTCATTAATCAACGTTCCACCAAAATCATTTGCACCCCATCCAAGCAAAAGTTGTGACATGCTTCCTCCTTCTTTCACCCATGATATCTGAATATTGTTTATGAAATTGTTTAACATTATTCTTGACACTGCATGCATCAAAAGAACATCGTTGCCGTCAGCACCACTTCTTATTCCATCATGAAGACTGTGTTTAAACATGGGTGCTTCTGTGTGTATGAAACTTAAGGGAACAAACTCTGTGAATCCACTAGTTTCTTTTTGTATTTCACGTATCAGTGCAATGTGTTTAGTTCTATCTTCTGGAGTTTCTACATGCCCAAACATTATGGTTGAAGTTGAAGGAATTCCAAGTTTGTGGGCTGTCTTGATCACTTCTACCCATTTTTTGACACCTATTCTTCCAGGTGATATTATGTCTCGCATTTTTTGATCTAAAATTTCTGCGGCTGTTCCAGGAAGTGAATCAACTCCAGCTTCTTTTAATCCAATCAAATATTCTTTTATCGATGAATCTGATCTCATCGCACCGTAGAGCACTTCTTCTGGAGAAAACCCATGGATGTGAATATCTGGGATCTCTTTCTTTATTGCTCTGCAGATATTTTCATATGTATTTGCCTCCATGTCTGGAGGTAACCCTGCTTGTATGCAGACCTCGGTAGCTCCAAGGTTTCTAGCCTCCTTTGCACGTCTGACTATTTCTTCTATAGGTAGAGAATACCCCTCCTCTTCACGAAAATCCCGACTAAAAGCACAAAAACCGCATTGCTTGATACAGACATTTGTAAAGTTGATATTTCTATTTATGACATAGGTGACTTTGTCGCCAACTCTTCTTTTTCTTAATTCATCTGCAACGATTCCAATAAGATGAAAGTCTATGCTTTTGGCATAAAAAAGTCTTGAAGCCTCTTCTGGTGAAACTTCTTTTTCTGAAAGAGCTCTATCTAAAGTAGATGCTATTAGAGGATCAGCTTGTCTTAAAAAATAATCAAACGATGATGTTTGTACTGTCAAACTAAATACTCCTTTTTTACAAGACCTGCAGAATCTACGATCTCAGACATTCTTTCTTTTAGGTGTGGAGGTACAAATGAAATGAATTCGGGATAGACGGGAAATCTAGCTTTAAGTTCAAATCCTGCATTTGATGAATTTTTTTCTACTGCGTCAATGGGAGGCCATGAAAACTCTGGATTCACATAATCTGGAGTTACAGGAGATATCCCACCCCAGTCATTTATTCCAACAGAAAGAAAATCTGCATAAGAATCTGGAGAAAGATTTGGGGGAATCTGTATGTTCATCTTTGGCATTATTATTCTAGTAAGAGCTACTATTTTTTTAAAAAAGGCTTGATCCGCTGAAGGAAAACTTCTCATTTCTGTGTCCATCTTTGGTTGAAAGTTTTGTAAAATGATTTCCTGGATGTGACCATACTTTTCATGAATTTTTTTTATCGCATATATCGAATCAATAATCTCAAAGGCAGTTTCTCCAATACCAACGAGTATTCCAGTAGTCATTGCAATGCCAAGCTCTCCAGCATCCTCCAAAACACGAAGCCTTGCTTTAGGATTCTTGCTGGGTGCAAATTGGTGAGGCATTCCTTTCCCAGAAAGACGCTCACTAGAATTTTCAAGCATCAAACCCAAACTAACATTGGTTTTTTTCAATTCGTTCATTTCTGATTTTGTTAGATTGCCAGCATTGGTGTGGGGGAAAAGCCCTTCTTTAAGTGAAATCTCTGAGGCATGCACTAAATATTCGACGGTACTAACAAATCCATTTTCTTTAAGCCATGATCTTGCTTCTTGATATTTCTGTTCTGGTCTTTCGCCAGTAACAAATAATGCTTCGGTGCACCTATATTTTTTCCCAAGCTTTGCAAGATTGGAAATATCTTGTTTTGACATCATTGAAAGCTTTGGCTGGTCAGGCTCTGACTTGTAAGTACAATATGAACATGTGTCTCTACACAGATTTACCAAATTGAAAAAGACTTTTCTAGAGTAAGTAACAGTCTTTCCCTTGTTTCGATTTCTTAAGATCTGAGCAACGCGATAAACCTCTGAGGGATTTTTTTGTAATCCTTGATATATCTGATAAGCCTCGTCTTTTGTTGTTTCATTACCCTGTAGCGACTTGTTTAACACTTCATAATTTGAAACAAGCTTACTCAATACCTCACTTACCTAAAGCGGCGGTATTTATGCTTGTACTAAGGCTGATTATTGTTTGGGCGTTCATCAAGAATTAATTTAAAGTTTGTAACACGTCCTTCTCTGAGTATTTCCAAATCAATTGTGTCGCCAACTTTCTTTTCACGCTGCAGGTGAATCAAAATGTCATCAATCTTTCTTACATCTTTATGATCTACTGACAAAATCACATCGCCACCAATCTGATACTTGATCCCATCAATCTCTTTTGTTTCAGTAGAGCCATGCAAACCTGCTTTTTCCGCGGGACTATCTTTTACTACAGACACAATCAATAATCCCCTTGTATCTTGTAATCCAAGTACATTAGCAAGGTCAGGATCAATGTCTACTCCTGATATTCCAAGCCATGGATGTTTGTATTTTCCTTCTTTTATCAAAATAGGGACAATCTTTGAGACTGTGTTGGACGGAACAGCAAACCCGATACCTGCAAATTCTCCAGTTCCGGATTGAATTGCTGTGTTTATTCCAATAACTTGACCTTTCATGTTAAGCAGCGGTCCTCCGGAATTTCCAGGATTCACAGCTGCATCAGTTTGAATTACATCCGGTATTGAAAATGATGCAGTCCCGGGAGTTGATAAAAGTCTACCAAGTTGGCTGACTATGCCTGAAGTCATAGAACCTGATAGTCCAAAAGGATTTCCTATTGCGGCAACTTGCTCTCCTACACGAAGAGTAGAGGAGTCTCCTAAAGGTAGTGGATGTAAAAGTGAAGGATTAACGTCTACTTTGAGTACAGCAAGATCAGTATAAGGATCTGTTCCAATTACTTTGGCGTTGTATGACGTTCCGTCAAGAAATGTAACTGTGGTTTTTTGTGAATCTTCAACTACATGATTGTTTGTTATTATGTGACCACTTACATCATAAACAAAACCCGAACCCAAGGAACGACCCGTTGGAAGTTCAGTTGATTTTCGCACCGAAACCTTTACTACTCCATCATCTGATTTTTCAAAAAGATCTGCAAGAGAGATCTCGCCTATATCTCTAATTTGTGTTTCCTCTATTACTTCTAAATTGTGTTCATTTGTGGTAATGAGATCTTGTTGTGGTATATCTAATCTGTGTGGGGCTAAATACAATGCAAATACTATCACGACTATGATTCCGCCTATTACTCCACCAAAAACAGCACTTGTTTTATCCATGAAAGCAGATGTATGGAAGTTTATCTATAATCCTTACTACACATTTATGGCATTTTGAATCTGGTTTGTCATAGAATATGCTCTTCCTCGCCACATAAGCGCCCTACTACTTTTTGCTTGTAAAATTCCACTAGCAAAACCTAACACAATCATAAAACTTCCGATTGGTCCAAGTAGCGCATGAATAATACTCAGACCTAATCCTTTTTTTGATTCTAAAATTACTGCAGTGTAAAGCAGTCCTACTGTAATTGTCGAGATTAGAAAAAGTAGAGAAAAAGACATACTGAAAATTGCAAATGGTATACTGTAAGCTAGTATGGGAAATGGCATGAAAAGTAAAAAGAGAACCGCAAAAAATATTCCAACCGCAATTTTTTTATTTTGTAAATAAAGTGGGATGATTAATCTTTTAAGAGCATGCCATAAAGTTGGCAAATCACGTGCCCATACTGCCTCAAATAGATGTTCAGCACGTACCATCTTCATTTTAAAGCCGGATTCTTTCACTTTTTTACCTAGTGCCCCATCTTCAACAAGCTCCCTTTTTACTCCCTCATGAGTTCCTACGGTTTCGTAGGTCTTTCTTTTTATTATGAAAAAACTACCAAAAAAGTAACCTGTTCTTTTTGATGGGTCATTTACTCTGAGTGCAGAAAATCTTGTGTGCAAAAATGTTGAAAGCATGGGAAGCGTGATTCTGGTCCATAAATCAAGACATAGCATTCTTGGCATGGCTGTAAGTGCATCTAGGTTCTCACTAAGAAGATGTGAAACAGAAAGCGAAATCATTTTTTTAGATTGTCTTGTGTCTGCGTCTGTAAAAAGTAAAAGCTCGCCAGTAGATCTTTTGAAACCTTCAAAACAAGCCCAATTTTTCCCCGTCCATTCTTCTGGTTTTGGTTCTGCAGTGACAGGAATTATTTTTGAATTCTTTTCAGCAAAATTACGTATTATCTGTCCGGTTTTATCTTCTGAATGATCATCAATTGCAATTATCTCATAATTTTCATAATCTTGATCTAAAAGTGAACTTAAACATTTTTCAATAAAGGCTTCTTCGTTTCTGGCTGGTAAAATTATGGATACCTTTGGTTTTTGATGCGATATTGCAGTAAACTTGTCCAAGTATGGAGAATCACGAAACGAAATCCACATTGATCGTATAAGAAGAATCCAAGTTATAGAAACACCAACTAAAATTGTGGATAGAATATAGTTGAAAATATCGACGGCCAGTTCCATGACGACTTACCTCTCTGCTTCTTGTTTTATGCTTTGAAGAGCCTGTTCTGTGCCGCTTTGAATGTGTTTTTTTATCATCCCTGTGAAAATTCCCATCATACCTGAAAGCTTGATGCTCCATACTGCTTCAAGATGAGTTAAATTTCCTTCTGATTGAAGATTCATTGTTTTTGTACCGTTTATAATTCCCTTGGTGAACTCAACATGAATTTTTTCTTTAGGAAATAATGTTACTGTCTGCATACATTTTGAATCTTTGAAAGCAATCGTAACTTCTCGAGTAACTATGCTGTCTTCTTTTGATATGTTTCTAATTTCTTTTGTACCTTTCCAAAATTTTGGTTCGTTATCAAGATCTGATATTAAATTCCAGACTTTTTCGAGTGGAGCTCCTATTTCAACTGAAGCCTGAATTTCCACCATATCCGGCGTTCTTTACAGTCTACATATTAGTCTTGACGAAATCAATTTTAACATGGTAAATGGAAACGTCTTATGCCAAACATAACATATGATGATTTTACTAAACTTGACCTTAGAATAGCTAGGATTGTATCTACAGAAAGGATTCCAGGAAAATCACGAATCATAAAAGGTGTAATTGACTTGGGTGATGAAAAACGTGAAGTCATAATAGGTGGTGCAGAGTATTATCGACCTGAAGAACTTGTAGGCAAAACAGTCGTTGTCATTACAAATCTAGAGCCAAGAAAAATTGCAGGATTTGAATCAAATGCCATGCTTTTAGCAGCTGATGTAAACGATAAACCATTTTGGCTCACGGTACAAGAAGATGTACCACTTGGAACAAAAATTAAGTGATTTATGATAACGTAGTTTTTTTTTAAACTAGATTCTCAAATTTTTAGTCATAGTGTGTTTTGAAGTAATTATCTTATCAGGGTTGAGAATGTTTTTCGGATCAAATTTGTTTTTTATTTTCTTGAATATGGAATACACCTCTTTTCCATACTGAGATTTCACAAATTCTGATCTTGCTAAACCGTCTCCGTGTTCCCCTGAAATAGAACCCCCAATGGCTATGACTTGAGAAAAAAATTCTCTTGCTATGTTTCTTATTCTTTTTTTATTTTTGCTTTTTAATATTGGTCTTATGTGTAGGTTGCCATTTCCGGCATGACCATAAAGTACAAACCTCATATTGTATTTTTCCGAGATTTTTTCAATTATGTCAACAAGAATGGTTAACTTCTCAACAGGAACTGTGGCGTCTTCTATTATAGTAGGCATGCTTTCTTTTGTGGTAATGCTTCTAAGACTGTATGACAATGCAGAATTTCTGAAACTCCACCATTTTCTTATCTCAGAGTCATCGGTAGATATCTTTACAATTTGTGCTTTCGAAGTAATTGCGCGTAAATTTTTCTTACAATTATTAAGATTGTAATCAAATTCAACAAATAATAAACAACTTGAATTTTTTGTTAATCTGGTTTTGATATGTTTTGTTATATTATGATCTATTATTTCTAAAGCTGATGGTTTTATCTTGACTATTTTTGCAGAATCCAACGCAGCTTGCTTTATGCTCTTGTAAGATAGGATTGCAAGCATGCGCTTTGCTGGAATTGGTAATGTTTTTAGCTTGACAGAAGTAATTACTCCCAGCGTTCCCTCGGAAGCTGCAATAATCTTGTGCAAATCTAACATTGTTTTAATTACATCCAACCTGTAACCACAAGAATTTTTTGAAACTCTTGGGAACTTTTTTTGTAGATCTTTTTTAATTATTCTAAATATTATCCTGCTGAACTTTGAATTTGATGGAAGTTCAATAACATGACCATTTGCTGTTATGATTCTGACTCCAAGTAGGTTGTCAATAGTGCTGCCATATTTTAGAGAATGGCTACCACTTGCGTTTGTAGCAACCATGCCGCCTATCGTACAATGAGGACCAATGGATGGATTTGGAGGAAAAAATCTGCCACTTTTTTCTAGTTCGAAATCTAGTTTTCCCTTAAAGACACCAGCTCCCACTTCAACATGATTTTGTGCTATTCTTATTTTATCAAATTTTTTTAGATCTAGGATTATACCTTTTCCTAATGCACTTCCAACAAGCCCCGTACCAGCACCCCTGGCAGTAACAGAAATTTTGTTTCTTAATGCATACTTTAAGATTGAAGCTATCTCTTGCTCATTCTCAGGAATTACCACAACCCATGGTTTTACGATATATGAACTAGCATCAACAGAATATAGATTCAGACCATGCTTATCAGATATTACCTGACAACTTACCAGTCTAGTAATATCTGAAACTTTTTTTAAATTCATAAGAGTTCTTAAGTCATCTTAGATTAAAGTTTAAAATGACTACAAGGCACAGAAATTGACGTGCTGACAAAGATTTAATTTAGTAAAGTCAAGATTCAGAATTATTGGAATTTCTAGGAATAAATATAGACAAACTCTTTGATGCTAATGATCAATCTAATCCCTTGATGTGGCTTGTTTGGATTGTACCAATTGTAATTTTCATGTTCTATGGACAGAGAATTCAACTACAAATAACATCTTCCGAAATTTCTAAATCGCTTGAAAAACTAAAGACATACAAAGAAGAAACAAAAAAAGAATTGGTAGAATATATAAAAACTACACTAAAACCATCCACTGATCCTTCTCAAAAAATTGATCGATTTTTTGAACACTTTACAATAATGCCAGTGGATATGGATCCAAGTGGAATTGTTCAAAAAGTAAGGCACATCATGCGTTCTCGCGAAGATTACATTAGACTACAAGTAAAGGCACTTTCACCTGATATTAGTGGCCTTGAAGCAAGTAAAATTGAAAATATACTGGAGGTAGCTACGACATTGCATCTACTCTATAAAATAGTAAGACACCTTTTCCTAACAGCAAAGAAACAGAATAACTTCCCATTAATCTTGCCATTACAAATGATGATGCCATTTATTATGGAAGAAGCAGAGGCACTAAAGACAGCCGTCTCAGCCTTTAAACAAGGACAACCTGTTGGAGATGGAATAGGTCCAATGATAGTAGGAAAGATGATGCTTGGCACTGAAAAAAAGACAGCAGCATTTGAAACTGTGTGGAGCGAAAGTGAATACGAAGGAAGAAAGTTGTATCTGATGAAAGCAGAGGGACCTGTAGCTACTGTTGGAAGACCAGGTGATGCACTTGAAAAAATTCTTTCCGAAAGTAAACCTGATATCATAGTTATGGTTGATGCGGCTTTGAAATTAGAAGGGGAGGAATCTGGTTCAGTAGCACAAGGTTTTGGTGCAGCGATTGGAGGGATTGGAACAGACAGATTTCAAATGGAAGAAATTGCAACAAAACACAAAATTCCAATTTATGCTATAGTAATAAAACAGTCAATAAAGGAAGCCATCACACTCATGAAAAAGGAAATCGCAGATTCAGCAGAAAAGGTTGCATCTCAAATTCATGAAATCATAAAAGAAAATACAAAAACTGGACAATCTGCACTTATCATTGGTGTTGGAAACACTCTAGGAGTTTCACAATGATATTTTCAAAGAAAAAAGAAATCGTTATCCCATATTCAGTTGAAGAATGTGTCTCTTGTAAAGCAACATCAAAAAGGAAATTTAAAGAAGGAGATTACATCTTCAAAAACACTGAGTCGTGTTCTTCATGCAAAGGTCAGCTGTCAGTTGTTAAAATTTTTGGGGAAGTTTTTAAAGAGTAGTTATCATTACTCCATTTTCCTGAGGTATGAAGGTGTGTTCTGCTTGTGCAACCCTTTGACCATTTGCTTCTATTAATACAGGATATGATCTAACAATCTTATGTTTTGTGAGTTTTTCAAGAAGATTTCTGGCTGTTTTTTCATCCCAATGAGGCAACAACCATCGTAGTGCAAAAGGAAGCATATTGAATTTTTCCCAAATGTAATCTACAAGTTTGTCACATTCAGGATCTTTTATTCTCTTTCTTGAAACAAGTGAAAAGATATTTCTTGTTTTTCCTTCACGTACAAATCCCAAACCATCACGTGTTGTAACAAAAGGCTCACAAGCATAAGCTTCTGTTGGTAAAAATGTAAAGGATCCTATGGACCAGACATTTGGAATAGACTTGCCTGCGTGAATGGTATATTGTTCTAGCGAATGCCCACTAAGATTTGCTATCGGTACTCCGCCCATTTGTTTTATTGTACTTTCAATTGTCTTTCCTACATCACTAGATTTTACGCCTATTCTTATCATGGAGATTGCATCCTTTAGCGCAGCTTCGGCTGCTTGTATTAAATAATCAAATCTTGGATCATAGCAGACTGTAACTGCAGTGTCTGCAATGTAACCATTTACTTGAACACCAAGATCAATTTTTAGTAGATCAGTATCTTGTATAATTTTTTGATCATTTGGTTC
>DATIAR010000020.1:0-16297 GCA_035457865.1 Nitrosopumilaceae archaeon | reverse complement strand
AGGTTTATCTTCTTCTTCGCGAATCGAAGTACCTCTGCCAGTTACTTTTTTGACTTTCACAGGAACTCTACTAATTACTATGGTTTAAGGTTTGCCTAGATTATTCACAAATTTATTTACAAATATGCGGGAGGTGGGATTCGAACCCACGAACTCCTAAGAGATAAGGTTCTGAGCCTTACGCCGTTGACCAGGCTAGGCGACCCCCGCAACGGAAAAATTAGGTTTCCTGAATAAGTGTCTTTATTAGAGGAATTGCGTCTTTTAATTGAAAAATTCTTTTTGCTCTTGGATCATCAAATTTTAGATTCCATGGTTGAGTGTAAAGTATCACAGATTTACCAGCATCAAGCATACTTTTGGCGTTTATTGGTGAGTCATCAATAAAAATATCATAGTCAAGTTTTGTTTTTTCTAGACCTTCCAATACTCCTACATAGTTTTTGTAAGTAATCTTTTGAGATGAAAGCCAGCTTTTAACATATGTATGTGTAGATTCTTCTCTTGCTGTAACAATATCTACTTCACTAATGTCTGAAAGAGCAGATGTCGTTGTAGAAAGATTCACTTCTGTGGACGGTATTTTGTACCATGTTTGCCAGCATAAAGAAAGTTCTTTGTAAAAATCATACTTGTCTAATTGATGTCTTTCCCAAAAATCCCATTCAGAAATTTCTTCTTTTGAAATTGTTTTCCTTATTTTATTATTATAATCAAGCCAAGTATGAATAACATCTGCTAAAACACCATCAACATCAAGACCTATTTTTAATTTTTTAGAAGTCAATTTTTATCAAGAGTATCCCGAAGTTCTTCTAAGATCTTTTTCTGGTGTTTATCAAGTTTGGTGGGAATATTTATGACAAGTCTTACGTATTGATCTCCACGTCCTCTACCACCAGCATTTGGAACTCCTTTTCCTTTCAATTTTATAATTGAATTTGGCTGTGTACCTTGTTCCACGGTAATTTTTTCTGTTCCTTCCAAAGTATGTATAACAATTGTTTTCCCAAGTGCTGCATCAATCATGGATATATTTGCATCATAGAATATGTCTGGTCCATCTCTTTTGAATTTATCATGTGGTTTTACATGTATTCTAACTATGAGATCTCCACTTGGCCCATCATCTATTGATTCACCTTCTCCTCTTATCGTGTATTCGCCATTATCAACACCAGGTGGAATATCAAATGAGAGATGTTTCTTTCCTTTTACTTTGCCTCTACCTTTACATTGATTACACGGTCTTTCAACTATTTTGCCTTGTCCTTTACATGTGTTACATGGATGAACCGTTACAAAAGTTGAAAATCCCATATTTCGTGTAGTTCTTACTTGACCTTGACCATGACAAACTGAACATGTTCGCTTTGATGTTCCTGGAGCAGCTCCTGAACCTTGACAGTTTTCACATTCCACGTCCTTTTGAATATCAATTTCTTCGTGTTTTCCTTTTAAAACATCTTCAAGCGTTATTGCAGTGTCATACACAAGATCTGCTCCCCGTCCTCTTCCAAACCCTCCAAAACCTCCAGATCCACCTTTACCAAAAAGGGATTCGAAAATTGATTCAAATCCTCCACCTCCAAAGCCTCCAAAAATATCTTCAAAGTTTACGCGAGCACCACGGAAAATATCTTCGCTACTGTATCTACCATCAACACCAGCATGACCATGAGTATCGTAGATCTTTCGTTTTTCAGCGTCAGATAAAATTGCATAAGCCTCTGAAATTTCCTTAAAATGCTCACCGGCATCATGAGACTTGTTTCGATCAGGATGAAATTTTAACGCTAATTTTCTATATTGTGCCTTTATTTCATCTTGTGAAGCATTCTTTTGTACCCCTAAAACTTCATAATAATCTCGTTTGGTACTCATATAAGCGAATTTTGGTTAATCTCAAGTATAAATCATCAATTATTAAGTGCCAGTGGCGTTTTTACCTGAGCTTTCATCCTCAGTTCCTCCTTGAGGTTCTGTTCCAGACGGGCCCGGTCCTGGTGGTGGACTAGATTTTTTGTAAAGTTCTGTACTTATTTCGTTAACTATTGTTTTTAATGTATCAAGTTTTGGTTTAATTTCTGCAGAACCCTTGTCAAGTACTTCTTTTAGTTCTCTTATTGCATTTGTAACTTTGATTCCTTGTTCTTGTGTAACTTTGTCTTTGAGATCTTGGTTGATTAATTTTTCAGTAGCATAAATAAAGTTCTCGGCTTCATTTTTGATTTCAATTTCTTCCTTTTTCTTCTTGTCTTGATCTGCATAAACTTCAGCATCTTTTTTGAGTTTTTCAATTTCTTCCTTTGAAAGTTTTGTGCTTGCAGTAATTGTTATCGTTGCTTCTTTTTGAGTACCAAGATCCTTTGCTGTAACATTAAGTATTCCGTTTGCATCAAGATCAAATTTTACCTCAATTTGTGGAATGCCTCTTGGTGCAGGAGGAATTCCGGAAAGATTAAAGCTTCCAAGTGAAACATTGTCAGTAGCCATTGGCCTCTCACCTTGTACAATGTGTATTGTTACCGCAGTTTGATTGTCCGCAGCAGTAGTAAAGACCTTGCTTTTGGATGTAGGAATTGTAGTATTTCTTTCAATTAATGGTTCACGTAATCCACCAAGCACTTCTACACCAAGAGTAAGTGGAGTAACATCAAGGAGTACAATGTCACTTGTAACATCTCCTGCAATGATACCTGCCTGTATTCCAGCACCTAATGCTACTGCTTCCATAGGATCAACTCCAGATTCAGGTTCCTTACCTAAAACAGAAGCAACAAACTTTTTTACTAATGGAATTCGTGTTGGTCCTCCCACAAGAACAATTTTAGTAATGTCAGAAGGTGAAAGTTTTGCATCTTCCAAGGCTTTTGTTATTGATGGTCTACATCTTTCTACAATTGGATTTATGAGATCTTCAAGCTTTGAACGGGTAAGTTTCATTTCTAGATTCTTTGGACCGGCGGTTTGATCGTATGATATAAACGGTAAATTGATATCAGTCTCCATTACGGAAGAAAGTTCAATCTTTGCTCTTTCTGCAGCTTCCCTTACTCTAACCATCGCTGCATTATCCTTTAAGAGATCGATTCCAGTGTTTTTTCTAAAAGCTTCAATGATGTAATCTATTATGATTTTATCCATATCTGTGCCTCCAAGTTGCGTATCACCAGAGGTACTCATTACTTCAAAAACGCCACCGCCCATTTCCATTATGGTCACATCAAGTGTTCCACCTCCAAAATCAAACACCAAAATTTTCATTTCTTGCTTTGCTTTATCTAAACCAAATGCAAGTGATGCAGCTGTTGGCTCATTAATAATTCTAACAACCTCTAGTCCGGCTATCTGACCAGCATCCTTCGTTGCTTGTCTTTGATTATCATCAAAATATGCAGGTACTGTGATTACTGCTTTTTCAATTTTTTCGCCAACAAATGCCTCTGCATCTCTTTTTATTTTCTGTAAAATAAATGCCGAGATTTGTTGTGGTTTGTATTCCTTGTCATGTATTTTGAAAACATAGTCACTTCCCATCTTTCGTTTTGCAGCTACAATTGTGCCTGCTGGGTTTGTAACGGCCTGCCTTCTTGCAGGTTCTCCTACAAGAAGCTGCTCATCTTTTGTAAAGGCAACAATAGATGGAAATGCTTTACCACCTACGGTTGTTCCTTCAGCTGCTGGAATGAGCGTTGGTTTACCACCCATCATTACTGCAGCGGCAGAATTGCTTGTTCCTAAATCTATTCCAATAATTTTAGCCATTATTTTCACCCTCTAATTTATCGTTTGAAGTTTTTGATATTTCTACTAAACTTGGTCTAATTACTTTGTTTTGTAAAATATATCCTTTACGAATCTCTTTGGTAATTGTATCGTTGTCTAAAGATGAATCTTTCTTTATAGCTATAGATTCATGTAATTTTGGATCAAAGATTTCACCTACTGCATCTATTGGATTTACACCATATTCTGATAGAAAAGAATTCATATTTTTTAAAATTCCATCAAGTCCCTCTGTATTAACATGTTGTTTTCCAAGTGCATCTTTTGCACGTACAAAATCATCATAAATTGACAAAAACTTGAGCATAATTTCTGCCAACATCGAGTTTACACGAGTTTGAACATCGGATTCTGTTCTCTTTTTTAGATTTTCAAAATCTGCAAGGAGATATTGCAGTTTTTTTTCATATGATGCTACTGTTTCTTTTTCTTTTTCAAGCATGGGTTTTAAATCATTAACGCTTGGTTCTTTCACGTCTTCGTCTGTACTAGTTTCCACTTGTACTGCTGTTTCTGTATTTTGCTCTTCAGACAAACATGATGACTGATAACTTGTCTAATTTTACTCTTATTGCAGAATTTCGCAAAGCGGGTTTGTTTTTATGGTTATTAGATCCGTACCCTTACCAGTCTTACTAATTTTTTCATAATCTGATTTTGAACAGGCTACAACTATAGTAGTTTTATCGCTGTGAAAGAGATCAAAGGTCGGACTTTGGTGTATTTCAACATCACCGATGTAATCGCGCAATTTTATTACAAGAGAGTTTAACATGTCTACTTTATCACCACGCATTTCGTAAGCATCTTGTGACCAGACCAGAGCAACTCTTATTCTACTTGCTTTTAGTTCATTTTTTTTCAGCGTAGAACGAATTTCATCTATTAATCGTTTTACATACCCTTCAATTCCTTTAATGCTTCCATTAACTAGATACATCATAGCGCCTGCCCCTTCAAGCGATGTTCCTAGTGATCGCAAGTCGTACAAGCCACTAGTTATATCATCCAAGAACAGGTTTTTGAATTCAGCAAACATGAGATCATTTCTTGTGTTATCATCTTGAGCAAATTTACATACTTCAAGTATACTAGAAAAACTAGAAAACTGTGAAAGTATTTTTATTGCATGAAGAAGTTCAGCCGAAGATATAGTTGCAAATTTTTTCTCCTTTTTATCAGTCTCAAGCAGTTTCGAGAGTTTATCATCTGCCTTACCATTAAAAGATCCTATAATTTCTGGTGTCTGATTTTTAGTTCCAAGTGGATAATAGAAATATGAAATACCCTTTCCTACTTCAAGACCAGTTACATGTTCCAAAAGAGATATGGTTTCATTGTTCCCGCCAATTCCTGTTGGGAGATTGTAAATGACGGAACCGCCTTTCTTTAGCGCACTGGTAGCATCCTTGAATTTTGAATGAATTTCCATCTTTGTTTCCTGTCCAGTTTTTCGTATCCTTGGAGCAAAGAAGAGATATTCTGAATGTGATATTGCAACGTCTATTGGTTCTACCCCAAGTAAGGGTTCATCCTCTTTTAGAGATGCAACATTTGGATATGTCTTGGCAATTTCTGATTTGAGAGATATTGCCATATGAGCAGATTCGTCAACAATGAAGACATCTGCGCCTTTAATTGCCATTTGACACGCAATAGAATAACCCTCAGTACTAAGACCATAAACAACAACTTTTGTCCCTCCCAAATCATTGCAGCTAGGCAGAAAGGCTAAGAAAAACTTTTTCCACCTAAGAATTATATCGAAAATGTTTGAAAATCTGGTTCGATATACTTACTCCAAAACAGCTTTTGTTTTTTGAGCCTATGATAAGAAAATTACAAAAAAACAATAAAGTACTTTGCACTTCAAGAAATTATCGTGAAGTGGTGGAACTTGCCAAAATTAGAGGCATGAATCTTACATTTGTTGGAAAACATGGTGGATCTGACAAAATAAGCAAATTAAATGCAAGTCTTACACGAATGTATCGTTTACTATCTATAGTGAGAAAATTTAATCCTGAATTAACAGTTAGCTTTTGCTCCCCAGAAGCATCGAGAATTTCATATGGACTTGGGGTGAGACATATTGCCTTTTGTGATTCTCCTCATGCAGAAGCCGTAATGAGGTTATCTGTACCATTTGTACAAAGACTTCTAATACCATGGATTATTCCAAAAAAAGAATTTACAAAATACGGTATTTCTGAAGAAAAGATATCACAGTACAAAGCAATTGACGCATCTATAATAGTAAAAGAAAAATCAAAAAGTGATTTAAAGTATAATTTTCTTAAGAAAAAAAAGACCATACTAATACGACCTGAAGAATCAGAAGCTGCTTATGTTTCTGATAATGAAAATAGAATTATCAAAATTATACGAGAGATCACTAGAGAATTTTTAAATTATAATGTAGTTATTTTAGGTAGGTATCTGCCACAAATAAGTCAACTTAAACGCAAATTTGGAAGTAATGTGATAGTAATGGACAAAGTTGTAGATGGTAAAAGTTTACTTAAATCTGTAGATTTGTTTATCGGATCTGGTGGCACTATGACTGCCGAAGCTGCTTTAATGGGCATACCAACCATATCATATGATGCAATACCAAATTACATAGAACGATATCTTGTAAAAAATGGTTTAGTAAAAAGAGAAGAAAATCCGCAGAAAATAGTTTTTCTTGTAAAAAAGATTTTAAAGTCAGATAATAAAAGATCTAGAAACAAGGCAAAAAAAATACTAAATTCAATGGAAGATCCTTTTTCAAAGCTTATCACCCACATCAAAACATAATCTATATCATAATCTAAGATATTGAAAATTAACTTAATTGGAACTGAAATGCTTACTAAATAACATTATAAGGGAACTAAAATCAACATTCAACGCCCGGGAAGCCCGGTAGAGGAGAAATCCACCGAGTGTAGCGGTCAAGCATAGGGGCCTTTGGAGCCCTTGACCCCAGTTCGAATCTGGGCCGGGCTACTTTTTTATTAAAATTAGAGATAAGGAGTCTTGGGCATCATATCAAAACGTGGTAAAAGTGAAATTCCAATCAATATTGGAACCACAAATATTGCAACTGAAATTGCGGTGAGAATAATTCCAAGCAATAAACAATTTTTTGCTTTACGAGGATCATCATCTTTTATAATAAAATAAGCTATGACGCCGCCTAGAATATTAAAGAAAATAGGTAAAAGGAACCACAAACTACTCCGCCTTCTTGCTTCCATGATCGATTTACCAGATTGGTGGATTTAAATCAAGATGTATATCTATAATTCAAGTTTTGCAAGAAGTTTTGTAGCTATCGAAAACAAAGTTACAGATAATGTAACTAAAACTAACATTTCTATTGCCACAAATGTGTCAAAATTTCCAAATATCCCAGCACGTACAACATCCACAAGATAGGTCAGTGGATTAAAATAAAATGCGATTGAAAGTGGAAGAGGAGAACCTTGGGCCGGATAGAAAGCAGTACTTACGAATGCAAAAAACAAAAAGACTGTATTAATCACTACGTTGAATCCTTCACTTGATTTTAGCCTAGTGGATATGATTGATGCAATAGAACCAAATAGAATAGAGCCTACAACAGAAGCAAAAGCCAAAAGTGGTATAGTAAGTAAGTTAAATTCTATAGATTCAAAGAAAAGTGGATATCCAACAGCCGTGATTAAAGCGGCACTAATTAATCCGATTATTCCTATTGTGTAAACATTACTTAGAATGTAGTGTGTTCTAGTAAATGGTCCTACAAGGATCTGTTCAAACATACCATGTCTTCGATCATTCCATATTATAATACCAGAAACAAGGGCGCTATTCATAATGTTAAAGCCAATCATACCCGATGCGATGTAAGCGGGATAGTCTAATGATTTGTTACCATATGAAACAGAATCGATCAAGGCAGTGTATGCAAAACCACCAACAAAGATGTAGATTAGAGGAAAAATTACTTGCCATATCATAAATCCCTTGTTAAGAGATATTGTCAAATTTCTATTTACTAGTCTAATCACTGGATGCATTTGATTTGTTCACCACTGAGAGAAAGATTTCTTCTAGACTTGTAGGGATTGCAGATAGGTCTTCTATCATGATGTTATTTGCAGTCAAAATTTGAAGAATTTTTAGTAATACTTCTTCAGAATCATTTGATCGTATAGTTATGTTTGTTCCAGAGTTAAAATCAAGTTCATAGTCTTTTATTCCCATCAAGAGATCAGATAGATCTTTTCTGATAGCATCTAAGTGGATCTTGATAGTTTTTTCTCGCCCAAATTTGTTTTTTAGTTCTTCTGGAGTGTCGATTGCTATTATCTTTCCTTTGTTTATGATAGCAACTTCATCGCAGATGTATTCAGCTTCATTGAGTAGATGTGTTGTAAAAAATACAGTTAACCCCTCTTTTGCTTTATGTTTAATAAAATCAAGCAATCCTCTACGTGCTGAAGGATCCAAACCTACTGTGGGTTCATCAAGAAATAAAAGATTCATGTCGTGCATAAATTCACGAGCAACTTGTACCCTTCGTCTCTGACCTATTGAGAGTTCATCATTTTGAATATTCCTTATTTCTGCTAGATCAAAAGCTGAAAGAAGTTCTTCAACCCTGTCCTGTCTTATCTGTCTCTCAACATTCCACATCATTCCATATTTTTCGAGAGATTTTTCTACACTAAGAGTTGGTTCGTAGCTTGGTTGTTGTAAAACCACCCCAATTTTCTTTCGTACTTCTAATGGAGAACGAATAGCATCTATTCCTAGTATTTTCATTGAACCAGCTGATGGAGGTATAAGAGTAGTGAGAAGTTTTATTGTAGTAGTTTTCCCTGCCCCATTTGGTCCTAAAAATCCAAAAATCTTACCATAATTAACAGATAGATCGATGCTATCAACTGCATTTATAACCCCATATGATTTTAAGAGCGATTTTGTTTCTATACATGACATTAAAACTAGTTTTAATACCCTACTAATTTAGCTAATGAAATTTTTATTAATGTACACTTCTATTCCAGAGTGAGTTGTCAGAATTTGAATCATTATTAAACAAGCTTTTGGAACAAAAACCAGAGCTCTCGCGAGCAGATATACAACAGATGATTAATAAGAAGAAAGAAAAGATCGGTGCAGGCTATTTAACAGATCAAGGTGCATTATTTCTCATAGCAGCTGATCTTGGCATATCATTAAATGAACAGCTAAAAGTTGAGATGGGTCTCAAAGATCTGTATGTAGGTGCAAAAGAGATTACATTAGAAACTAGAGTAATGAACGTTTACCCCGCAAAACAGTTTTCACGCAAAGATGGGTCACAATTTCTTTTGCGCACTATGACTGTATATGATTCAGATTCAAGGGCCAAAGTAAAGCTGTGGGATGAAAAAGCAAACTTGCCTGGAATTGAGAATCTGAAACCTGGTGATCTTGTCAAGATTATCAAGGCTTATGTCAAGTCAGATATGACAGGTACGCCAATAATTAATGTTGGTTCAGGCTCAAACCTTGAAACAAGTGAGATAGAAAGCAAAATTCCCCTACTTGATTCAATAACAGAAGATGTTAGTGAAGTAAAGGAAAATCAACAAAATCTTGTGGTTTCTGGAATTTTGGATGGCAATATAAGAATGACCGAATTCACAAACTTCAAAGGTCAACCTGGAAAAGCGCTTCATTTACGCCTAAAAGGAAAAAATGATGCCATTACAAGAGTTGTCTTATGGAATGCTGATGAAAAATTAATTCCAAAGATGATTACGGCTGGTGCGAAAACCAGATTGATTGGTGTAAGAACAAAAAAAGGTCAACAAGGACTAGAGTTACATGGTGATGAGGGCACAGTTATCGAAATAGAAGGTGCCGATGAAGTGCAACCAATAGCTGTTAGAATTTTATCGTTAGTGAAAAATGAATCCGGTAACACCTTAATGTTAGTTACTGATCATAATAAGAAATTTCTAAACATTACTGATCTTGTTGGTGTAACAAAAGATCTTAAAATTGGAGATTCAATAGAAATAATTCCAACAAAAATATATGGAAACTCTGTAACATTGGCAGATGATTCGTTTGTCAGAAAAATTGATGATGAAAAAATTCCTACAATATTAGAGCTTAGAACAAAGATTCGTGATCTTAAACCAAGTGACGATCTGTATTGTATTGAAGCGATAGTACTAAAAATGCCAGAAAGACGAGAAATCCAGACGAAAAATGGTGAAACAATAGCTTTGTCTGAGATGTTTATTGAAGATGAGACGGGCCAGATTTGGCTTAAAGGATGGAGAAACCAAGCTAGGATATTAGACCCGTTTTCTCAAGGTGAGATCATTACTGTAATAGGCGTGACTGCAAAAGCTGGTCTCGAAAATAGAACCGAATTGTTCTTGACGCCATTTTCACACATTATAAAGAAGAATTAAGAATCCCAGAAACCACGAGTTGTTACGTATTGTCTTTCTGCTTCATAGATCTGTTTGTACAGTTCCTCTTCACCAATCATGTTTCGTAGTATTCGTGCTCCTGTGTCAGCTCCTACACCATAGCCTGAAAGAACAATAAGAGCTGTTTTTCCAAAGTTCTCTAAAAGTGAAGAGATCTTCCATGCTCTTACAAACTTATGATTTTCTTCCGTTGTTAGTTTTTTTCCAGCATGTTTTTTCTGTATTATCTTTGCTAAATCATAATCAGAATAATAAGTAGCTGTGATCTGATGTGATTTACAATAATGACATGAAAGTGTGTTATTTACTTCTCTAGTCTCAACAACTCTTTCCCATTTTCCACATCTAACACAAATCAGTCTGTGTTTTGTTTTCAAGAGTCTTGTTTTGACTAGATCCAAGATTCCTTTGTCTATGTTTGCTGGAGATGCATAATATTTTGTAGTATGATCAAGTATAGATTCTGCAAGTTTAGAGAAATTTTCTACTTCTATCCACTTTATTTTAATTTCATTAGATCGAATTTTTTCTAATAAGATCTCGGTATTTTCTAAGTCATATTTGTCATGGAATAGTTCACGCAATACTTCATTTGCGAGTGGAGTTTTTGAATATTTTTCATAGATAAATCTTGCAGCTTTTCTATCATAAACTGCCTCTCTACCTACAATGCCAAATTTTTTAGCTACACACCAAGTTCTCCAGTTTATGTTATGTGTTCCTGTGAGAGAAGCACTAACAACTGGTGCCAGGTCATATACTTCGTTTAAGGTATCCAATACTTGCTTCTCCAGTATTCTGCCGTTAGAGGACATGATTATTCTATATGCGTCAGATCTTGAATCTATGAGATATCCTGTCTTTGCTGAGATCATAGTAGAAAGCAGCATAGAAAGGGTAGAATTTATTTTAGTTCCAAAACATGAATGAATTACTACAGTATTTCTAGCCCTTAATGATTCCACTACGATGGTTTTTTCATTTGGAATTGGATCTAGTTTCAGATTATTGATTATGTGATTTGAAACCAGAAGAGAGTTTGTTTGTACTTTTGTTCTAAAAATACCAACCTTATTTGCAGTTGTATAATCTACAGGAATGTTTTCACCCTCCCAATATGGTACGTTTATTCCGGCGGATTGCACCGGTTCAACATTGATTTTTAGTGAACTCTCATCTATGTTTAATATTCTCCATTGCATTCCCCTCAAAACAAAAACATTTCCAGGATCACCATAATCACCTACAAATCTTTGATCCAAACTTCCGATGATTTTTTTACTTGCGGTATCAAAGACTTTGAATTTTAAAATATCAGGGATTGTTGATAGGTTTTCAAAAAAATATCTGAATGCTCTACCTTTTTTCTGAAAGACCATTTCCTCCTTGTCGAAAAATAGAATTGAATTGTGATGTAATATTTCAAGGACGCTAAAGAGATTCTCTATTGTTATATTTCTGAAAGGGTAGGCTTGTTTTATTATCTGAAACGCAAGATCTACTGGAACGTTTCCAAGTTGCATTGATAGACCAACCAAATGGTGTGCAAGTACGTCTAGTGCCCCTTCGTGAATGATCTGATCTTCGATTGATTTTTCTTTGACTCTCTCAAGTATTGCATATGCCTCAAATTCATCATCTGGATTGTTAGTTATGATTAAACCCTTTGCAGATGAATCTCTATTGTGTTTGCTTCTTCCTATTCTTTGTATTAGTTTTGACACTTGTCTTGGTGAACCATAATGAATCACAAGTTCAACCGAACCAATATCAAGCCCAAGTTCAAGTGATGAGGTACAGACTATGATTCCAGGCCTGCCTTGTCTTAGTGTTTCTTCTGTTTCTTCTCTAATTTCTTGTGAAAGGGAACCGTGATGTAATTCAACTCTTAATGTAGTCTTTTCACGTAATATTGATGCAAGGTATTCTGATTCACCACGTGTATTTGTAAAAAGCAAAACCGGAGAATTTGGATGGTTCTTTGTTACATATTCAATTATGTGATCAACTACATCAGATATTGTTCCGTCTATGTATTTGACTTCTACATCATATTTTCGTATAGAATTATCTTGAATTATTTTACATTTCCTTTTTGTTCCCACTATAAATTTAGCAGATTCTTCAGTGTTACCTACCGTTGCAGATAGACCTACCCGCGTTATTTCTTGTTTTGAATTAAGTTGTAGTCTTTCCAAACTTAATGAAAGTTGTGAACCTCGTTCATTTCCTAATAATTCATGAACCTCGTCTATGATTATCCATTCAAGTTCTGAAAGTGCATCAAGTATTTTTTTTTGTGTAAGTAGAATTAGGAGAGTTTCAGGGGTGGTTATGAGAATATCTGGAGGAGATTCTGTGATTTTTTTTCGCGCAGATTGTGTAGTGTCACCGTGACGAATCTGAATTGAAAGACATTCATTTTCAGCATATTTGATAATTCTTCTAAAAACATCACGATTTAATGCTCTCAATGGTGTAATGTACAACGCTTTTATTTTTCCAAGTTTTTTGGATTTTGCAAGATGTGTAAATATAGGAATAACCGCTGTCTCTGTTTTACCGGAACCCGTAGGTGCAATTACTAGTGAATCTATCTTTTGGAAAATTATAGGAATCGCTTTTTTTTGGATGTACGTGAGGTTTTTAAAACCAAGGGAGTGAAACTTGGCCTCAAGTTCAGATTCAGGCAGGAGATTCCGGATTTTGTCTTGTTCTAGCTCGCTCGTATACCATTACCCCAAAAAGGCCTATTCCAAAAAGTATTACGGTGATGATTGGTATAGAATCAAAAATATCTGCCATGAATTTGTTATAGTTCACAGTGATAAATAGCTTAAGTTGAATCTACTAATCCAGTCGATGTAATCATGTAATGAATTTCTTTTTTGTAACCAAAAGAGGGGAAAATTTGTGCAACATACTTGTTATTGACTTTGGTAAGATGAATTTTCTGATGAGTGTACATGCTTATTGATCTATCAAGATTTTCTCTTTCCATGTCATTTGATTTTCTAACTATGTTTGTTACAATAATAGGGATTTTTTTCTTTATAGCAATAAATGCAAGATCATGCATATATTCCATAAAAACAACATGTTTCTCTAATGAGCTAGATTCTTTAGAATATTCAAATGAAAACAGATCTGTAACATTATCAATTACAACAAGACCAAGGTTTTTAATTTCAGATATTTTTTCAAG
This sequence comes from Nitrosopumilaceae archaeon, assembly GCA_035457865.1. GTDB lineage: Archaea > Thermoproteota > Nitrososphaeria > Nitrososphaerales > Nitrosopumilaceae > UBA8516. The sequence continues at coordinate 2,836 of DATIAR010000020.1, read as the reverse complement.
ATAGTTGATTTGTTCTGAGGTGTTAGTTATTCTGCCTACCCTAACATGATCAAGCAGTTTTGGATCCATGTTTTTTGTCTTGATAAGTGTAAGCATTCTTTCTGGTCTGAATCCACCAGTAGTATCTTGATAGAGTATTTCTACATCAGTTCTAAGTGCATTAATACATATTTGTAGTGCAAGTTGTGTTTTTCCCGTAGCACTTGCACCAAAAATATCTGTTATAATTCCATGTTTTATACCACCATCAAGAAGTTCATCCAATTTTTGAATACCAGTTTGAATCATCAAGTCTTTAGATTACACCAGAAGTTAAAGAATATTAGATCAAAGTTACGATCGGGAAGGCTTTTATTCCCGATCCCAGGCAGTGCTTCACAAGTGATTTATGTTTGTCGCAATCGCCACCAAAAAGACCACTAACAACGTTGCAAAAAGGCATCAATAAGAAAGTCACGGTAAGACTGAAAAATGAAGTAGAATACAAGGGAAAAATGAATAATGTGGATTCATACATGAATCTGATAATGACTGATGCTGAAGAAGTCAGCAATGGCAAAGTTATTGCAAATTATGGTCGAGTCATAGTAAGAGGAAACAATGTTCTTTTCATCAAACTTGAAAACGAACTGTAACTGAATAGGTTTTAAAAATGGAGAGAAAATATCTCTTTACATCTGAATCAGTAACAGAGGGACACCCAGACAAAGTATGTGACCAAATTTCTGATGCAATTTTAGATGAATTTCTAAAACAAGATCCAGACTCAAGAGTTGCTATAGAAACAATGACTACTACTGGAATTGTCGTAGTAGCAGGTGAAGTAACCTCAAAAGCAAAGTTTGACATTCAAGAGGTCGTAAGAAAAACAATACGAGAGATTGGTTACGACAATCCAGCATATGGGTTTGATGCTGATTCATGTAGTGTATTGGTATCTCTTCATTCCCAGAGTCCAGATATATCTCAAGGAGTTTCATCCACAGAAAACAAAGAGCAAGGGGCAGGAGATCAAGGACTAATGTTTGGATATGCTACAAATGAAACAGAGGAGCTTATGCCTATGCCAATCATACTTGCGCACAAATTAACAAAACGACTTGCAGAAGCAAGAAAAAATAAAGAAATTCCTTGGGCAAGACCAGATGGAAAATCTCAAGTTACTGTAGAATACGAAGATGGAAAACCAAAAAGACTTGAAGCTGTAGTAATCTCGACACAACATTCTCCAGATGTAGATAATGGTCAAATAAAAAAAGATATTATTGAAAAAGTAATCAAACCTGTTTGTGGGAAATTTTGGTATGATAAAATTAAAGTTCATGTCAATCCAACTGGAAGATTTGTTATTGGAGGACCACCTGGAGACGCAGGTCTTACAGGAAGAAAAATAATAGTTGATACCTATGGAGGTATGGGACGACATGGCGGTGGGGCTTTCTCTGGAAAAGATCCATCCAAAGTCGATAGATCTGCTTGTTACATGTGTAGATATATTGCAAAGAACATTGTTGCTGCAGGTCTTGCAGACAGATGTGAAGTACAGGTAGCTTATGCAATTGGGGTAGCCGAACCTGTGTCACTTATGGTTAGTACGTTTGGTACAAGTAAAATCCCAGAAGAACATATTGAGAATTTAGTAAGAAAACACTTTGACATGAGACCGGCTGCAATAATATCGCATCTAAAGTTGAAGAGACCAATCTATAGAAAGACAGCTGCATATGGTCACTTTGGACGAAATGAACCGGAATTTAGCTGGGAACAGACAGACAAAGCAGACACGCTAAGAAGAGCAGCTGGCCTTTAAGACTTCACGATAAGTTCTAAATTTAATGCCCGTAATTTTATGTAGATTTTTGTAGTTTCCTACATAATCTCCGACAAGAATATTCAGATCATCTATACCAAAGTAACTATTTTTGTTGTGTAATGCATTTCTATAAGCATCTTCTAAGCTGATTTTTTTTATTTTGACTTTTTTTCTATGCACAAAATCTCTTATAAAACGATTGTATGTAACAGTCTGAGAACCCACAAGATCAATAATTTTTTTGGAGAATTTTTTGTTAAAAATAGCTTGTAGAAATACTTCGCTTGCATCCTCAATAAATATAGGTTGTAGGTTATAGTTTCCAGAACCTGGTATGATAATTTTACCATTTTTGATTTGTTTACAAAGAATTTGTGACAACGGATCATCTTTTCCTAAAATATAAGATGCCCGAAAAATTGTATAATCAAGACCAGAATGAATGATTGCTTGTTCGGCTTTGTATTTTGATATAAAATATCCAAAAATGGTGTTTTTGTGCACCCCAAGACCACTGATATAAATTATTTTTTTAATACCAGCTTTCTTGCACAAATTTATTGCATTTTTTGTGAGGCCTACATTCACTTTTTCATAATCATTATCAACCGTTTGTTTACCTTGTCCGATGAAATGTAACAGTGCTGTGCACTTTTTTAGCCTTTGAGATAGATACTTTTCAGAGAGATCATCAGAAATTAAGAATGTTCCAGAGCGAACAGAGGTGACTCTATTCTTACGTACAATGTTAATTACTTGAATTCCTTTTTTTGAGAATAGACGTGCTACATTTCTGCCTACAAAACCATTTGCGCCAGTTATCGCTATTGTAAAGGTTCGATTTTTGAGCATTATTGCAGTAGGATATGCCCGACAAATTAATTTTAAAGGTATTGTATGATATGATATGCTAAGTTCCTCAGATTGTTATGAGATTTTAGGCATTCAAAAAGGAGCTTCGCAAAAAGAGATCAAAACAGCTTACAGAAAACTATCCTTGAGGTATCACCCTGACAGAAATAA
>DATIAR010000019.1:0-11086 GCA_035457865.1 Nitrosopumilaceae archaeon | reverse complement strand
GGGAGAAGGGATTTGAACCCTCGAAATCCTAAGATACTAGCCCCTCAAGCTAGCGCCTTTGGCCAGGCTGGGCGACTCCCGCATTATGCAAATACCCATGCATGGTTTTTATAAGCCTTGATTACTTTTTCAAAATATGCTTATCCCGGTCAGATGTTTTACTTGTGGAAATTTAATTGCTGACAAGTTCAAGGATTATCAAACTAGAGTAAAAGGTGGAGAAGATTCTGCTAAGGTTCTTGATTCGTTAGGAATTAAAAGATATTGTTGTAGAACAATGATGTTAACATCTGTTGAGACTATTCATCAAGTAATCCCATTCTACGAAGCTATTAGAAGAAGACAACAAGAAGTACAATCTGAGCTAGAGTAGGATGCCAAAGATCACTTCCGTAAAAGGAAGGATGCTATTCAATAGCAGAGGCAGCAAAACAATAGAAATCGATGTTATTTCTGACAATTCTTATCTTGGAAGAGTTTGTGCACCTTCTGGAGCAAGTGTTGGAAAACATGAGGCACAAAGTTTCCAAGACAACAAGCCAGAAAAGAGTCTCCATCTACTAAATGCAAATCTAAAAAAATTTGTAGGACTAGATCCTTCAGATTTAAAATCAATCCATGACACCATACGAGAGATTGATTCTACACCTAATTACTCAAAGATAGGTGGCGCCGTAGCTTTTGCTCTTACAATAGCGTCTGTTGATTCCGCCTCAAAATCACTGGGAGTTCCACTGTTTAAATTAATCTCAAAAGATAATGACTATAAATTTCCCTTTCCCCTAGGAAACATTTTAGGAGGTGGCGCTCATGCAGGTAAGGGAACTCCAGACATTCAAGAAATTTTAGTTTGTGCAATAAGCGCAAAGACAATTTTTGATGCAATAGAGATTAACCTATCGGTACACAAGGAGTTACGAAATGTCCTTGAAAAATATGAACCTGACTTTACAAATGGTCGTGGAGATGAGGGAGGCTGGGCACCCAAAATAAATAATCACCAAGCACTAGAATTTTCAGCTAAAGCCTGTGAAAATCTCGGATTCACGTTAGGCAAAGAGGTTTCTCTTGGTGTAGATTTTGCATCATCTACACAATGGGATGAAAAGAAGAGAAAATATGTTTATGAACGAGAAGGTTTTGAAAACACTCCAGAAAAACAACTAGAGTTTGTTTCAGAAATCATCAAAAAATATAAGCTTGCTTATGCCGAAGATACCGTACACGAAGAAGGATTTGAAGAAATGTCTGTTTTGACTTCTAGGTTTCCAAAAGTGTTGATAACAGGTGATGACTTGTTGGTAACAAACACAAAAATTCTGAAAAAAGCTATAAAAATGAAATCGTGTAATGCCGCAATTTTAAAAGTAAACCAAGCTGGAAGCTTGTATGATGCTTTAGAATTTGCATCGGAAGCCCAGAAAAACAATATTAAATTAATCACATCGCATAGATCAGGTGAATCAATAGATTCACACATATCACATATTGGCATTGCTACAAAATCAAAAATGCTAAAAGCAGGTGTTGTAAGTGGTGAAAGAATAGCCAAGCTCAATGAATTGATTCGTCTTTCAGAGTATGATTTAATACGTGGGATGGCACAAATTTAAAATCACAATATGAGTGAATCAGATCTTGAAAATATAGAGAAGACAATCCTATCCACAGGAATAAGGGTGGGAACACCAGTTAAGACTAAGTTCATGACTCCTTTTATTACAAAGGCAACCCCAGAAGGACTTTACATTATTGATATCAAAAAGACATTGTCAAGAATTCAAACTGCAGCCAAATTCATAAACAGAGCAGATATTTCTAAAGTAATAGTATGCTCTGGCAGAGAATATGCAAACACTCCAATAGAAAAATTCTGTGAGTTAACGGGAGCAACTGTAATGCTTGGAAGATTCATGCCAGGCACTCTTACAAACCCACTTTTGCCATATTACATAGAGCCTCAGCTTGTGATAGTTTCAGATCCACAGACTGATGCGCAGGCTGTCCTGGAAGCTACAAATGCTGGGATTCCAGTTATTGGTTTAGCAAACACAGACAATGTGACTTCCAAACTTGATTTGATCATACCAGCCAATAACAGAGGAAGAAAATCTTTGGCAACCACATACTGGCTTTTGGCAAGGGAAGTATTGATACAAAAGGGTCAGCTAAAAGAGGGCGAATCAATGAAGTATGGAATTGATGATTTCGAAACTAAGATAGTTGAAGAAGAGGTAGAAGAAGAGCCAATAAGAACGCCTCGTTTTGAGAGATCTAAGAGGCAATAGAATAATGCCGATAAGAACACCGGCTGTTGCTGGCATGTTCTATCCAAAAGAAACAGACGAATTGAGAGGGGCAATACATCATTGTTTTTTCCACCATTTTGGACCAGGGAAAAATCCGCCTATTGAAAATAATGAAGAAATTCTTGGGGTGATCTCGCCACATGCAGGATACATGTACTCAGGTCCCATTGCGGCAAATTCCTTTTATCACATTTCTTCACAAAAACCAGAACTTGTTATAATTATTGGTCCGAATCATTGGGGGATAGGTTGTAATGTTGCTGTGATGAAAGAGGGACAATGGCAAACACCTCTTGGAGATATTGAGGTAGATACAGAGTCTTCTATTAAGTTAAATGAGATTTCTAAAATTGCAGAACTAGACTTTTTTTCTCATACCAAAGACCATAGTTTAGAGGTTCAAGTTCCCATGTTACAAGAGATTTATTCCCATAAATTTAAGATTCTTCCAATAATTTTGATTGATCAAGGGTACAAAACTGCCAATGAGATTGGCAAGGCCTTGGCAAAGATTGCAAAAACTAAGAAAAGTGTCATCATAGGTTCATCCGATTTTACGCATTATGAAGAGAATAGCTTTGCATACAAACAAGACAAATTGTTGATAGCACCAATTCTTGATTTAGATGTAGACAGATTCTATGACGTTTTACAAGAAAATCAAATCACTGCATGTGGATTTGGAGCGATTGCATCCACCATGGTAGCTTGCAAAGAGCTTGGAGCTTCAAAGGGAACTTTGCTCAAATATGCCACAAGTGGAGATGTGGCAGGAGACAAGAGTTCTGTGGTAGGATATGCGTCGATTGCATTCTCATGAAATCAAGTGCTTCTGCTCCAGGCAAAGTCATTTTGTTTGGGGAACATTTTGTGGTTTATGGTGCCAAGGCCATACTTTGTTCCATAGATAAGAGAATCAAAGTAACGTCTCAACTAATCGATGAAAAAAAAATCAAGATACAGTCAGATCTTGTAAACGAAGAAACAACTGTAAATTCATCTTCAAATGATTCCCATGAATTAATGAAACCGTTTGTATACTTGGCAACTAAAACTCTAAAAAAATTCAATAAAAATTGCGGTATTGAAATAAAAATAGAATCCGAAATACCTTCAGGCATAGGTCTTGGGTCATCTTCAGCTTCTTGTGTGGCAGCTGCTGCATCAATAACAGGGTTGTTTGAAAAATTGCCAGCAGAAGATATTCTAAAATTAGCAATCGAAGCTGAGCGAACAATTTTCAAAAACACATCAGGTGCTGATTGTTCTGTCTGCACTTTTGGTGGATTAGCAGAATATGATATAAAAAATGGTTTTAAAAAAATTAATTCTAGTTCAGATTTTGATCTTGTAATTGCAAATTCTAGAGAATCACACAATACTCGCGAGGTTGTTGAAAAAGTGGAAAAATTTAAGGAGGGTAACAAGGAATTGTTCGAGTCATTATACAAACAAGAGTCAGAACTTATCCAAAATGCACTTTTATCGCTAGGAAAAAATGATTTATCAAAAGTTGGTTCCCTAATGTCTAAAAATCATCTTCTTTTAGAGCAGATTGGTGTCTCTACCGATAAATTAAACATTCTTGTCAATGAAGCCAAGAAAACGTCGTTTGGGGCAAAAATTACAGGAGCAGGTGGTGGCGGGTGCATAATTGCGCTTGTAGATAAATCAAACCTATCTCAAACCCTCATTAATTTAAAAAATCACGCAGAGGTATTTTCTACTAGAATAGACAATAGAGGTCTAGTAGATACTTTTTAAACCGACTGGTCTACTGTAGAAAAATATGATTTTGATAAAACTTGGTGGTTCTATAATTACAAACAAGAAAAAACCGCTTACTCCAAATGTTTCAGCAATTAATAGGATTGCATCAAAATTAAAAAAAATAAAGGAACCCATTATTGTGATTCATGGTGGTGGATCTTTTGGTCATTACTGGTCGGTCAGATATGATATGCACACGAAACCAGCGAAATATAACAAAAAGGGTATTTCTCTAGTCAAAAATTCCATGGTGGCGTTGGACAAAATCATTCTTGATTCTTTTCTAAAAAATGGCTTGAGTCCATATTGTTTACCTCCAACTGATTTTATGCTTGGAAATAAAGTTGATCAGAAAAAAGTTAGTGAGATTGCAAAGATTGCAAAAGCTGGGTTAGTTCCAATATCATATGGAGATGTGATGTGGCATGGTAAAAATAAATTCTATATTTTATCAGGTGACAGAATCGTGGGAATCATATCTAAAATTCTAAAACCAAGATTGGTGATTTTTGTATTAAATGTTGATGGAGTCTACTCAAACATGAAAACAAAAAAACTGCTACGTGAAATAAGACGGGAAAAGACAGAGATATCTGAAGTTGAAATGGATGTTACAGGTGGAATGAGTCGCAAAATCAAAGAAGCCATATCTATATCAAAGTGTGGAATCAAAGTGTTCTTGGTAAATGGTAACAAACCAGACAGAATAGTAAATGCAGTAAAGGGAAAGTTTGAAGGGACTTTGTTTAAGAAGTGAATAAGTTGGATACGGAGTATCTCATTCTTGTAGACAAAAATGACAATCCAATAGGAACTGAAGAAAAAGTCAAATGCCATTTGCCAGATGGTAAACTTCATAGAGCCTTTACTATTCTCTTGTTTAACAAAGACGGTAAACTCCTTCTTACAAGACGCAGTCAAAGTAAAATGCTTTGGCCAGGGTATTGGGATGGAACGGTAGCTAGTCATCCACGACAATCCGAGACGTATGTCTCTTCTGCAGAAAGAAGATTACCAGAAGAGATCGGAATTTCATGTAAGTTAGATTATTTATTCAAGTTCGAATACCATGTTCCATACAAGAATATTGGTTCAGAAAATGAGATCTGTGGAACGTTAATTGGCATAGTAGAAGATCATACAAAAATAAAATTAGTTAAAGAAGAGATTGATGCAATAAAGTGGGTTTCCGTGGATGAGCTATTAGATGATTTGAAAAAAACACCAGAAGCTTACTGCCCATGGATGATATTGGCCTTGTTTTTTTTACCAAAGTCAAATTTAGATATTTCACCAGAACATAAGTCAATTTTAAATGTGTGGAATAAAAAGGGAATCAATCAAATACTTGAAAAACCTGTTGAATATCATTTCCCTGACAAAAAATGGGAGCTAAAATAATGTCTTTAAATTCAATTACAAAAACTGCAAAAACCGTCAATTCCTTTTTACTTTCTAGACTACAGGGAACACCAATTCAGCTTTACGATGCTGCTTCACATCTAATTGAACATGGTGGAAAAAGACTCAGACCATATATGGTGATAAAAAGTTGTGAGATTTTGGGCGGAACTGCCAAACTGGCCTTACCTGCAGCGGCAGCAGTTGAGATGATACACAACTTTACGCTAGTTCATGATGATATCATGGATAATGATGAGATGCGCCATGGTGTTCCAACAGTACACACAAAATTCGGCATTCCTGTTGGCATCCTAGCTGGAGATGTTTTATTTTCAAAGGCCTTTGAAACAATTTCATCTGGTACTAATGTACCAGAAAAAGTGAGTGTGGCTCTAGTAAGAAAACTTGCCAAAGCATGTGTTGATGTTTGCGAAGGTCAGATACTTGATATAAGCATGGCCCAGTCACAAAAAATTCCTTCCGAGAGTCAATATATAAAAATGATAGAAAAAAAGACTTCGGCCCTCTTCGAAGTTTCCTGTGCTATGGGTGCAATATGCGCGAATACAAAAAGAAAAGATGTTGAAAACCTTTCTTTATTTGGAAAAAATTTAGGCATTGCATTTCAAATAGTTGACGATCTGATAGGCATTGTTGGTGATCCTAAAATCACCAAGAAACCTGTTGGCAATGATATTCGTGAAGGAAAAAAATCACTGCCCATACTTCTTGCCATAAACAAAGCAAGAAACGGCAATAAAGAAAAAATTCTAAATGCATTTGGTAATTCCTCTGTATCAAAAAAAGAAATCGAATCAGTGATCAGGACAATTAACTCGATGGGAATAGAAAGTATTGTTAGAAAGAAAGCTTTACAGTATTCTAAGGCGGCAAAAAGATCGTTAGCGGCTTATGATGGAAGAGCAAAAAAAGAACTTTTATCCCTTTTAGAATTTGTAGTAGAGAGGAATTTATAATTGGATGATGACTTGAGAAAGGCGATACGTGGAATCGCTCTTCAGAATGCTTCCGAACATGAGGGAAAAACCCGTAATGAGACAGTAATTTCAAAGATTCTTGGTTCGAGACCAGATCTTAGGAACAAAACAAAAGAGATCATTCCCATCATTTCTGAAGTTGTAACAGAGATTAACAGGCTTTCACTGGCAGAGCAAAAATCAGAATTAGAAAGTAATTTTCCAGAGCTTCTTGTCACAAAACCAAAGCAAGAAAGAGTTGGTCTTCCTCCACTAGAAGGAGCAGAAAACGGCAAAGTTGTCACAAGGTTTCCACCAGAACCAAATGGTTATCCACACATTGGTCATGCAAAGGCTGTAATAATTAATGAAGAATACGCAAAGATGTATAATGGAAAGTTGATTCTTAGGTTCGATGATACCAATCCTGAGAACGAAAGACTGGAATATTATGCTGCAATCAAAGTAGGACTTGACTGGCTTGGAGTGAAATACGATCATGTGAAGAACACATCAGATGATATTGAATTAATTTACAAGAAAGGATTGCAAATGATCGAATCAAATCATGCTTATGTCTGCACTTGTAATCAAGAAACAATCAGCAACAACAGAAGGGAGATGAAAGATTGCAAATGTCGTTCTGGTGACCTTGATAAAAATACAAAAAGATGGCATGACATGTTTGAAAAATACAATCCTGGAGAAGCCATAGTCAGATTTCGTGGTGATATGAAGTCAGATAATACAGTAATGCGTGATCCTACATTATTTAGGATAATTGAAGGAAGCCATCCGTTGCTCATGGAAAAATATAGAGTATGGCCAAACTATGATTTTGCAGTAGCAATTGAAGATAGTATTGATGGTGTGACACATGCCTTTAGAACAAAAGAGTACGAGCTCAGAAATGAGTTGTATTATGCCATTTTGGATAGACTAGGGATGAGAAAGCCAAAGATGTTAGAATTTTCAAGATTAGAGTTTGAAGGTATGCCTGTATCAAAACGAGTGCTAAGACCTTTGGTTGAAGAAGGCCAAGTTTCTGGATATGACGACCCCAGGCTTCCAACTCTTGAAGCAATGCGTAGACGAGGAATCATTCCTGAAGCCATAAGAAAATTTGTTCTTTCACTAGGTTTTACAAAATCTGATACGCTTGCCCCCTTTGATACTCTAGAATCAATTAACAGGAAAATAATTGATGGAATTAGCGTTAGATTATTTATGGTTACAGAACCTGTAAAGATGATTGTAAAAAATAACCCGATGACAAATGTTGAGCTTTCAAATCATCCACAAAAAGATATTGGTAAAAGAAAAGTTGAAGTTGATGGGGTCTTTTTTGTTTCTGGTAATGATTTAAAAAATCTGGTAGTCGGTGATCAATTAAGATTAATTGAACTGTATAATGTAAAAATAACTAAGATAGGATCAGATATAGAAGCGGAATATTCTGGTAATGATTTTAAAGCTGAATTGCCTAAAATTCAATGGATTACACAAAAAAGTGCTACAAAGATAAATATTCTGATACCAAAGACACTTTTTGTTAATGAAAAATTTAATGAGAATAGTCTTGAAACAATTCAAGCTTTCACAGAAAAATACTACTTAGAATTAAATGAGGGTGCAGAAATTCAGTTTGTTAGATTTGGATATTGCAGAAAAGATTCTGCGATTCAAGCAATCTACACTCATAAGTGAAGAAAAATGAAAATTGCAAGATTGTTAGGACAAGACATGGAAACATATGGTTTTGTTAATGGAGATAATGTAACTACAAAAGAAGAGATCACTCTTCAGACAGGCATTCCTATACCTCAACATATCAAGGATTTTCTCTTTGATGGTTGGTATGATGAGATTAAACCTAAGATATCGAATCTAAAATATTCCCAAAAGATTTCTGATTTTGAGTTACTTGCTCCAATCCCAAATCCCTCAAAAATAATCTGTCTTGCATTTAATTACAAGGATCATGCAAAAGAACAAAATTTGATCCCCCCCGACGAACCTGCCATAATAATAAAACCAAAAACTACTCTAAATGGAGCTGAGGCAGATATTATTTGTCCTTCCTTTGTATCCAAGTTAGACTATGAGATAGAGCTAGCAATAATCATTGGAAAAGATTGTAAAAATATAACAGAGCAAGAAGCAAAAAATGCAGTTTTTGGATATATGATATTAAATGATGCATCAGCAAGAGATGTACAAGCCAAAGACAAACAGTTTACGCGTGCAAAGGGATTTGATACTTTTGCTCCTTGCGGTCCTTGGATTACAACTGCTGACGAGATATCAGATCCCCAAAACCTAAAGATGATAACCAGAGTGAACGGCATTGTTAGACAGGATTCTTCAACATCTAACATGTTTCTAAAAATACCTACGATTGTTTCCATGCTAAGTAAGGTAATGACTCTAGAAAAAGGAGACATTATTTCAACAGGAACTCCTGCTGGTGTCATGTTAAACAAGCCAGATGCAGTTTACCTAAAAAATGGTGATAGAATAGAAATGGAAATAGACGGACTTGGCAAGCTAGAAAACACTGTAAAGTTCACATAACATCTAAAACTATTAAGAAGAGGAAATTAGAAAAAAGATATGGGCAAGATAATTGTTGGAAAAACTTTGGACGTATCACCTGGTAAGATGCAAAAAGTCACTGTTGATGGGAAAGAGATACTCGTGATTAATATAGATGGAAATTATTTCGCTATGGATGATACCTGCACCCATGCTGGAGCAAGCTTAGCAGATGGAAAACTAGATGGATCAATTCTAACATGTGATTGGCATGGTGCAAAGTTTGATTGTAAAACTGGTAAATTGCATGCCTTTCCTGCAAAGATCAAGGATTTGAATTCATACAAAGTAATAGTCGAATCAGACAACATATTTTTGGAACTCTAGTGCAAACTTTATAAAATCAACACAACCAGCTTAGCTTTGATGGAACAATGGTTGACACAAAATCTCAAAACACAGACACTCTTAATCAAGCCATCACAACGCTTGAGCAAATAGCATCAAATCCTTCTACTCCAAAGAACATTAAAAAAAGCATAACCGATCTTGCAATAGAACTTAAAAAACAAGAATATTCTGTTTCTGTACGTGCTGCAAATGCCATAAGTGTGTTAGATGACATAACGCAGGATCCCAACATGCCATCATATGTTAGAGTGACATTATGGCAGGCAGTTTCTACACTTGAAAGAATAAGGGAATAAATTTAGAATCATTCTTTTTCAAATCATGAAGATAGAAGAATATCTTGCATCACTTCCGCAGTCCATTCTTTCAGGACAAGAAGTGCAGCTTCCAGATAATGCTTTCAGAGAGATATTCCGGTTTGCAGAACTTGGCAAAAATGATATTTTTTATCATCTTGGGTGTGGAAATGGAAGAGGAGTTTCCATAGCTTTGGAAGAATTTGATGTAAAAAAGGCAGTGGGAATAGATATCGACAAGAAAAAAATTAGTTTAGCAGAAAAATTTTTACAAGAAAAAAATTTGTCAAACTTTACATTACAATGCGGTGACATTAGTGATGCAGATTTTAGCGATGCTACAGTGATTTTATTTTGGTTTGCAGATCAACAAATAATTGATAATATGATGGACAAGTTTTCATTGTTGAAACTGGGCTGCAAAATAATAACAATTTGGGGTCCACTGCCAGGATGCCTTCCTGATAAGGTAGAGTTTCCATATATTCTAAATATAGTTCCTTTTAGAAAAGCAAACGATCTAAAAGAACAACTTCTTGCAGTGTTTGGAACTGATTGTATAGATTTTGTGACTGCATGGGAGTTTGCAGAAAGATACACCAAGGCAATTGGGTCGCCAGAGGTTGGCAATGATAGATTTCTTACTATACTTCAATCTCTTGTAATATGGATAAACGCAAAGAACCTAGGAGTTGCTTGTGGTAATGAAATTCCTCAGCCAATAAGAACTTACATTAACATACTAAGGACATTTTTCAATATAGATGTAGAGTATCTCTTGAATAAATAGCTGGACATATTATCAGTCAGATTTTTATCTGGAAAAATGTTATAGTAAACCATGTGGGATCAAAGAATAAACATCAATGTATCTGCCACAGATTATGAGAACACGAGTAAAGAAATTACACATACTTTAAGAAATCTAGAACAAATGGTACATGGAGAAAATGATTTTATTGTCACCGACTCTGAGTTTGCGTTTGGTTGGCATTTTTATGTAGTGTGTATAAACAAAGTACTTGTGGAAAAACTGTCAGATCAGATGGGGCCTAGTTTTGATAAAATTAAAGGAAAAGGGATAGAGAAGAAATTTCTTACATGGCTTACAGATAAACTTGCCCAGAAACAGTTGAAGGTAAAGCTTGCCATCAAAGAAGAGATGGAGTCAAGTAAGTACGGTATATTTTAAAATAGAAAGGCCCTTGAGGGGAATCGAACCCCTGTCCGGGGATCCACAGTCCCCTATACTGGCCACTGTACTACAAGGGCCACCAAGGACGGATCCTTTCCTGTCCAGTATTAATCTTAACTAATGGATTATTTTGGATTATATCCTAACATGAGAATCAGACTCTAAGTTTATTATTAACTAAAAAATATT
>DATIAR010000018.1:0-3547 GCA_035457865.1 Nitrosopumilaceae archaeon | reverse complement strand
TTCATCATGCCTACTCTAATCATAAAATCTCGATTTATCTCTCCTACGGCAGTTATTAGTCTGGGCAAGTCTATTCCTATGTCGAATCCATAGCAGCCATTATCTGTGGAGGTAAGCCAGATCTCTTTACATCCGTCATCTGCATCATGCCTTACTTGTCTAACAATATCGCCCATTCGATAGCTACGCAAATCCCCTTTGGAGATCTTTGTTTGGCAGAAAGTACATTCACTTTTGCATCCACTTGCAATCTCTATTATTCCAACAACCGGATTTAGTCTGACTTTGGGTAATCCGACTTTGGATGCATCTAAATCGTCAAGCTCGATTCTTTTTTTTCCTTTCAATGTGAAATCTATGACATCAAGAGTTTTTCCAATCGAATTTGGTCCAAGCATGTTTGCATGAGACCCAAATTTCTCAACAGTGGTTCTTTCAGCTTTTGGTAGGCATCCTGCTACAATAAGTGGTTTTGAATTGAGTTTTTTTATTCTATTTACCATCTTATTTGCGGTTGCATCTTTTACAGAACAAGTAACAATCAGGTTCAGGTCTGAGTCATATGTGCTCTGCGCTAGAGTGTGGCCACCATTAACAATAATACCAGAAATCATTTCCGAGTCTGCAAAACTTGCAGAACAGCCATATGCTTCTACCCATATTTTTGCCATTTTATCCTAATAATGAACTTACTTCTTTTTCACTCATCAATCCTTTAGAGATAACAAGCTGTCTGATTGTTTTGCCTGTCTTCAAAGACTCTTTGTATAACTCGGCAGATTTTTGATATCCAATCTTTGGAGAAAGTAAAGTTACAATGACAGGACTGTTTTCTATGTATTGACGAAGCTTCTGCTTGTTTGCGGACAGCCCATCAATTAAGTTATGAGAAAATATAGGAACAAAATTTCTTAGCATATCTGTAGACTCTAAAACAGCTTTAAGCATGACTGGCAGCATAACATTGAGCTCAAACTGTCCAGCCTGTGCAGCAAGGGCAACAACTGTATCATTACCTATTATGTTAAAACAAATCATGTTCATGCATTCGGCAAGTGATGGATTCACTTTTCCTGGCATTATAGAGGAACCAGCATGAACTGCAGGTATACCAATCTCAGAGAGTCCCGCAACAGGTCCTGACGCCATCAATCTAATATCGTTCGAAATCTTGCCAGTCTCAACTGCCAAATTTCTAAGTGTAGAAGACAGATTTGCAACTGCAAATTTGCTTTGCAAAGAATATTGCATATCTTGTTGTGGCTTTAATGGAAGTTTTGAGATTCTTCCAAGTTCTGATATTGCTATATTTCTGTAACCTTTTGGTGTGTTTGCTCCCGTGCCTACAGCAGTTCCCCCTAACGCAACGTATTCTAATTCTTTTCTTGCAGCAACAACCGCATCACGAGCCTTTGCTATCGATGTAGAATATGCGGCAAATTCTTTTCCAAGACTTACTGGAAGAGCATCCATGAGATGTGTTCTTCCAATCTTCTGAAAACTAGAAAACTCTTTAGCTTTTTTGTTTAATGACTTGATCAAATTATCAAGAACAGGAATAACCTGTTTTAGATTAAATAAAATAGAAACATGCATAGCGGTTGGAAACGTATCATTACTTGACTGTGACATGTTTACATGATCATTTGGATGAATGAGGTCGTACTTTCCTTTCTTTTGTCCTAAAATTTCAAGAGCAATATTAGAGATCACTTCATTTACATTCATGTTAAATGCAGTTCCAGCGCCAGAGTTTATTGACTCAATAACAAATTGATCAAGATATTTTCCAGATAATACTTTATCACATGCTTTTACAATTGCATTTCCTCGTTTTTTATCAAGCGAGGCAGTTCTCACATTTGCAATTGCGGCTGATCTCTTGATCATGACAAATGCCATAATAAGATAAAGATGTGATCGTTGACCAGTTACATGGTACTGTTGAATTGCTCTAGATGTAAAAGCACCATAGTACACATTTTCAGGAATTTTTACCTCACCTAGGGAATCTTTATCTATTCTAAACTTCACACGCAAGCTAGATCTCGTTTTACTAATATTCATTGCTTTTGTAAAAATGGAAAAATGTTGAAAACTTCTGTAAATTCTGACATATCTTGGAAGTTGTACACAATAGATTAATATACTCAAAATAGATCGATTGGATCGATGAACAAGCGTTATAGTATACTGTCTATAACTGCAGTTGCAGTAATAGCAGCAACGTTGTTCGGAAGCACGTACTCACAGTCACAAATGACTGGAAGCACAATGTCTGTTTCAAATACTGATGCAGACTTAATGCAAAAAATCCATGATATGGGCGGTCTAGAATTAGTAATGCCAGCGGCATTTGCTGAAACAGACTGCGCAACCTTGGAAGAATCAGGTCGAAACGTGGTTGAATTCAATGTAACTGGAGAAAGTGCCGACTTGCCAATTATGGGAGGCGGATCCTACAAGGCAATGACCTTCAGTGGTCAGGTCCCAGGTCCAACACTTCGAGTCACACAAGGTGACGTTGTCAAGATGACACTAACAGTTCCAGAAGGTGAACCAACTCCACACGGAAACGACATGCATGCTTCACAGATGTCTGCAGGAAACTTTGGTAAAGTTCTACCAGGAACATCCAAGACATACTGTTACATTGCACAAGTACCTGGTACTTACAAGTACCACTGTTCTGGTGTTGATGTGGCTGCAATGGATCAACACGTCTTATCTGGAATGTATGGTATGACAATTGTTGACCCACTAGATGGGTACAAGAAACTCATGGTAGAATCAACAGATGTGCAAGATGGTGATGTCGTAAAGACACGAACCATGTACAATCCTGATGCTCTAGAGTTCCAGTTACAGTACAACCAATTGTACTTGACTGAGAATGGCAACTATGACATGAGTGCAATGATGCAACACCACCACACTCTGGCAGTAGTTAACGGATTCTCATTTGGATATGTTCCAAACGAGACTCATAACGAACTGGTGCTGGGTGACAAGGGCAAAAACATCTTCGTTGCACAACCATGGAACTCCGCAGATCTAGCGCAATACCAATCACAACTACTATTTGTGCCAACTGGTACTCACACAAGATGGTTTGTAGAAAACCAGGGCAACGAGCCAGTTTACTTCCACGTTGTGGGAGAGATAATTGACAGAGTTACTCAAGCAAATAGGGTACAAGCACAAGGTACTGAGACATGGTTGATTGGCGGATCACAAGGAGCAATAATGGATGTTGTCTTTGATGAACCAGGAGTCTACGTAGCAGTAAACCATGACTATGCTCAAATCTTTAGTGGAACAGCATCAGTAATTGTTGCTGGAAATCCATTTGGTTTAGAGGTAGGAGATGCAAAATCATATGCTGAAGTGCTAGGTAATCCAAGCGATGCCGTCCCACCAGGTGGTATGAATAGCATGTCACATCCAAAACTAAACTTGCATGGTCTGTACACTGACGCACGTGCTGACGAAATAAAATCTGAATTAGGAATCTAAATTCCCTTTTCTTTCTCTTTTTTGTTTTTTA
>DATIAR010000017.1:0-4260 GCA_035457865.1 Nitrosopumilaceae archaeon | reverse complement strand
TGCAATGAAAAATGGCCTACATGTGATTACTGTAAACAAGGGACCCCTTGCTCTTGCGTTTCCGTCTTTAATGGAGCTTGCAATATACAATCAAGTATTGTTAAGATTTAGTGGTACGGTGGGTGGTGGTACGCCGATTTTAGATTATGCAAAAAATAGTTTGAGAGGAGAAAGAATAGTCTCGTTTGAGGGCATACTAAATGGTACAACAAACTACATCCTAACAAACATGGCAAACGGCATGACTTTCAAGGCAGCACTTGCTGATGCAAAAAAGAAAGGGTATGTAGAAGCAGATCCCTCATTGGATATTGACGGTTTTGATGCTGCTGCAAAGCTTGTCATACTTGCAAACTGGATCATGGACATG
This sequence comes from Nitrosopumilaceae archaeon, assembly GCA_035457865.1. Lineage (GTDB taxonomy): Archaea > Thermoproteota > Nitrososphaeria > Nitrososphaerales > Nitrosopumilaceae > UBA8516. The sequence goes on along the minus strand of DATIAR010000017.1, from coordinate 3,890 downwards.
AAAGTGACCATAAAAGACATTGAAAGAAAAGGGATTAGCGGTGTAACTACTGCTGATGTCAAAAAAGCTGCTGCGAGAAAATGTGCTGTAAAGCTGATTGCGTCATGTGACAGAAAATTAGTCGTTGCGCCAAAAGAAATTCCACTTGATGATCCTTTGTGTGTCAATGGTACTTTAAATGCAATAACTTTCAACTCTGAACATTCTGGTCAACAAACCATAATTGGTCGTGGTGCAGGCGGGATGGAGACAGCAAGTTCCATACTACGGGACCTTTTGGATATAAAACAGGAAATATCAAGAAATTGAAGTCAAACTTATTATCGAAAAGTACAACTGTAGAAACATTAGAAAAAATTTCTTCACAGTGGAACATAGACTTGCCTAAAGTAAAAACTCTCACCAATCACGAAATTGATGATGATGCAAGTTTAATAACTGGAGATGGTTTTTCTGCCATAAAATTGGGTGAAACATACATTCCATTTTTATCCGAAACGGGGTTGCTTGAGAGGTTTCCAAAAATTGTGGTTGACATGGGAGCAGTGAAGTTTGTTTGCAATGGAGCAACAGTGATGAGGCCAGGTGTTAAAAACTATTCAGAGTTTGAAAAAGATCAGATAGTATGTGTCGTTGAAGAATCGCGTAACAAATTTCTAGCAATAGGAAGATCACTTGTATCAAGTAAGGACATGGCCACTATGACAAAAGGCGAGGTAGTGAAAAATTTGCATTATGTTTCAGACAGATTTTGGGAAGCTGCAAAAGAGATAAAGCGGTAGCTAGAGTTTTTGAGCCAGTTTAGATTTTGGCACTAGCACAATCATCACCATTACTGAAATCATAAGAACTGTAAATGTGAGAAGACCAAATTCTGGCACAGCATAAAAAGTCAGAGATTCTTCACTTGGTCCTGTCCAACTTGGCCTATCTTTTGGAAGTCCTATTCCAAGGAGAGTAACCTCCACGTCTACTGGATCATCTGAGAACAATGGTCTTGTCGTGTGCTCAACCATACCATTTTCTGCATGTTGTGATGTTAAAACCAAAAATTCTTGTCCATTTTGTGTCACTCTCAGGCCATAGTTTACGTGTTTGACTAGTTTATCGTCAATATCATTGAAAATCACATTTATTCTCATATATTCACCTGGAGTGGCATCCGTGGTTTCTATCGTAACAAAAATTGCCCCGTCAGAAGATACCTGCGTTATAGAATTTGATTTTTCTGAAATTCCTGCAGGAGTAGGGTCTATTTGTCCTGATTCGGCCTCGTTTTTACTTTCCTCAATTTCTAATTCTACATAATATTTACTTCGCTCAACAAGTTTTGTCATTCTGTCATCACCTTTGTATTGCCATATTTGATCTTCGTATAAACTTGCACAAACTCGAGCCTCAATACTATAATGATAGTTTTCCAAAAACCAACTCAAACCTAACGTTTTGTATTGTGGATAAACATCATGACACCATTCTATGTCATTCTCTGTTAATGCGCCATTGCTGACAGTAGCATTAGCAAAAGATGCACCAGATAACAACACAATACTTAAAGAAAAAAATGCAAGAAATTTCAATACACGACTAAAAACGCAAATGATAGATAAGTTTGTCTGAGAAATTATATGTATTCTATTTCTCAGTAGATTCTCTAATTCCGGTTTTGTCTGCTACAAGGACATCAATTCCATCACCGCTTGCAGCATCGCGCATTATTGCAGATTTTATTGATTTTATTGCCAATGCAACTGCGTCTTTTTCCTTCATTCCTGGCTTGTATTCCTGATCCAAAACCCCCAAAGCCATCTCAGCTCCTGTTCCTACCGCTGCATAATCGTCTGGAAGCACAGAACCAAGCGGGTCAAGAGTGTAAATTGCTGGGTTACCATCAACCCCACCAACGATAACCTGTGTAAGCAACGGGTAGTATCTTCTTTCGTACATCAATGAGGACATCATCTTTGCCACAGAGTTTGGCGGGATCTCACGTTTTAATTCCATTTTTCTAATCTTTGTCAGTGCCCTCATCTGCATTGCCAGTACCTGCATGTCTGCAACCAATCCAGCACAGCAGGCGCCTACATAATCTGTAATCTTGAACGTTTTTTTTGTGGTCTTGCTTACAAGAAAGTTTCCATATGCGATTCTTCTTTCGCTTGCCATAACAACGCCTCCATCATATGTAATACCAACCGCTGTTGCACCTGGCATGTATACATAAGCCATAAATGCAATTCAAGGCGAGGACAATAAAGGCCTTTCTATGTAGCAAATTTGTCCATAATGAGACAAATGCATTTTGTGGTTTTCTTTAGAAGATCAATTCTTGCAAACTCATTTGGAGAATGGATCCTAGAAAATATGTACGTACTTCCAACAGATATGCAAGGAACAGACAATATTTTAGCAAAAGAGTACATCGGTCCAGTTCCTGCAGAAGATACGCTGATTATTGACTTTCCAAATGATTCGTTTGCTGCTTTTTTAACCTGAGAAACAAATGGATCGGAGATTTTTGTTCTTGATGCAGCTTCTCCATGAATCATTGTTACTTTGACATCATCAAATCCTTTTGATCGTAGATGTTTTTTTAGTCTTGCAAGTTGTTTTTTTGGATCCATCTTTGGTACTAGTCTGAAATCAATTTTTACAAGAGCCTTTGCAGGCAGAACAGTTTTTGCGCCAGGACCTATATATCCAGAGGCAAAGCCTGCTATATTACATGTTGGCTCGCCAACTAGAGCCTTTTTGAGATCATGCCCTTTCTTGTTTCCAACAAATTGTTTTATTCCATATTCTTTTTTAAACGAGGATTCATCAAATGGTTCTGATTTTATTAGTTCAAGCTCTTTTTTTGTAAATGAATCAACCTCTTTGTACCAATCTTTTATGAGTATTTTTCCATCAGAATCACGAAGTGTTTTTAAAGCCTCTAAAAGTCTCCAAGCTGGATTTTTAATCAAGACTGCAAGGCTAGAATGAGCGTCACGTATTGATTCGCTTACAGAAAGCTCAACGTAAAGCAATCCTTTCATGCCAAGACTGATTATGGGTCGATTTTTTTGATCAACATAACCAAATTCCCATATTACGCCGTCACATGCAAGTTTGCTTTTGTATTTTTTCAGATATTGTTCTACATGCATACTTCCAATTTCTTCTTCACCTTCAACAAGAAATTTTACATTGCAAGGAACATCACCATGAACCTTAAGGTATGATTCTACTGCCTTTATTCTGGTAATTAGTTCGCCTTTATCGTCAGAAGAGCCTCTTCCAAAGATCTTGTTTCCTTTTACTTTTCCACTAAAGGGTTTGTCTTCCCACAAATCAAACGGTTCTGCAGGTTGCACATCATAATGGTTATAAAACAAGATTGTTTTTGATGGATTTTGTTTTGACTTTACTTCACCGTATACGGCTGGTGGAATTTTATTACCAATTCGCAGTATCTCCGATTTTATTCCAGAACGATTCATTATTTTTGCAACAAGTCTAGCACACTCTTCTAGGCCTTCATTTTTTGCAGAGACACTTGGTTGTCTTATCAAGGTTTGCAGATCTGTAATGAGTCCTTTCATGTTCTTATCTACATGTTTTAGTACTTTCATAGAATTCACTTTACTCTATCAAATGGCTTCATCGCAGCCGGAATAAATTCTAAGAGATCAGTTGCTACAATGTGTAAACCATATTTTCTTTGTGCCAATACACCGGCTTTTCCGTTGACAAACACTGCGGCTGCTGCAGATTCTAATGGGTTTTTATTTTTTGATAACATTCCTGCAACCAGACCGGACAGCACATCACCTGTTCCTCCCACAGTCATAGAAGGAGTATTTTTCACGTTTAGAAATGTTTTATTGCCATCTGACACAACATCGGTT
>DATIAR010000016.1:0-29558 GCA_035457865.1 Nitrosopumilaceae archaeon | reverse complement strand
TTCCACCATGCAGCAATGTAGTCTGGACGTCGGTTTTGGTATTTCAGATAGTACGCATGTTCCCATACATCTAACCCCAACAGAGGAATCAATCCCTTTGTTCTTGGACTAGTCTGGTTTGGCATGGTTGTAAATTCAACTTTCTTGCTTTGTGGATTGTAAACTAACCAACCCCAACCACTGCCTTGTATTGCGCCAGTATCTTTTGTGAACTTTTCTTTGAAGCCAGCAAAGCCACCAAAAGATGAGTTGATGGAATCTGCCACGCTTCCTCCTGGTTCTCCACCTCCATTTGGTTTCATGTTATTCCAAAACAGAGCATGGTTATCATATCCTCCACCGTGGAAGTTTACTGCACCTCTGACATTTTCAGGAACTTTGTCTATGCTAGATAGCAGCTTGGTTAATTCCATATTTTGCAATTCAGCACTAAGACTTTCCAGAGCAGTGTTCAAGCCATTGGTGTATGCCTGATGATGCTTTGTATGATGTATTTCCATTGTCTGTGCATCAATGTGTGGTTCTAACGCATTGTATGCATAAGGCAATTTCGGAAGTTCATATTTTGCCATACGAATCCCACGAGTATATACAATTTATGGCTTTGGTTACACAATGAATTTTATCTAATGATATTTTGATAAAAAATGAATGTATTCCAAAATCATATTTTGCCTGCTTGTTGTTTTGTGTGCTACATTACTTTTATCTAATTTAAAAACTAAAGAATTTGGAGAGACCTATCTTGACAAAAGTGTTCCGTTGATAGGAGCTGATCTTCCTAGAAATGAAGGTTTTGAAGGTAATGGAATAAAAATTGCGATAATAGATACTGGAATAGATTACAATCATTCTGATCTATTTGGTTTTGGTCCTAATGGAAAGGTGGTTGGCGGATATGATTTTGTAGACGATGATGAACAACCAATTGATACCAATGGTCATGGTACCGAAGTGGCTGGCATAATTGCTGCAGATGGAAATCTAAAAGGAGTAGCCCCAAAGGCAAAGTTACTTGCTTACAGGGTTTCAGCAACTGGCGAATCTGTCTCATCAGAATTCATAGTCAGTGCAGTACACCGTGCAATTAAGGAAAAGGCAGATATCATAAACATAAGCTTAGGTGTAAACAGAACAAATGATGAACTTGATAGAGCTGTAAGTGAAGCTGTAAAAAACGGAATTATTGTTGTAACAGCTGCAGGAAATAGCGGACCTGGAATTCAGACAATTGGGAGTCCTGCTGAAAGTATTGATGTGATAACAGTAGGTGCTTCATATAACAACATAACATCAAGTATTGTTTCAACATTAGAAATAGGAAAAAAACAATACGAAGTAATACCAATGCGTGGAACCAATCCATTGCCGGAACCAATCATTGGAAAGGTAATCTTTGGTGGCTATGGCAGAGTTAGTGATCTGGTAAATACAAATGTAAAAAATTCCATTTTACTTGTCGAAAGAGGTAGCGATATCAAGGATGAAAAGGTGTTTTTTTCTGAAAAAGAATACAATGCTGCACAGGGTGGTGCAAAAGCAATAATAGTTTACAATAACGAACCAGGCATATTTTTTGGTGAGCTTGTTCATCCAGATTTAGGTGCAAATTACAAACCAAGAATACCAGCCCTGTCAATGTCAAGAGATGATGGACTAGCGCTAAAAGCAATCTTACAAAATGAAACAATTGCAAACCTCAATGTATTTTATCATCCTGATTTTGTGACTCCATTTAGCTCACGTGGGCCAGTCTCACCTTTTTACATAAAGCCTGACATGGTAGCACCCGGTGTTTTCGTTAATTCCACATCTATAGGAAATAGATACAACCTTACAAGTGGGACGAGTTTTGCTGCACCACATGTGTCTGGCGCTGCAGCCATACTTTTACAGAAAAATCCAGATCTTAAACCATCTGAGATTGCTTCATTACTTTCTACCACATCAGACCCGGTATCAAATCCTTATGGTGATATTTTTCCTGTTGAAATAGCTGGTAGCGGACGAATCAATCTTGCAAAAGCATTTTCTGCAGATCTGATTATAATACCACACAATCTTGTTTTCAATCTCTCCTTAGAAAATCAAACTGGTACAAAGTCATTACATTTGAAAAGTTTACAAGGAAAAACAATTCCATCGAAAATAGAAATTACGTCAGAAGAAAAGAGTATAAAATTTGAACATTTTATAAAAGGGGATCTTCTTTACATCAAGACATCTATTACAGAACAAAAACTTGGCGATTTTGAGGGAATGCTAACAATAGATGATGATACAACACTTTATCACATTCCTATTCTTGTACACATAACAAAAGGCACAATCAATACTAAAGAAAAAGATGGGTTGTTAAGTTTTAATCTATTTTATCCTGAAAATTGGACATATGCAAAAATTTCTTTAACAAATCGAGAAACTGAAGAGACTTTATTTACATCAATTACACCAATGAAAAATTCTTCACTTACAGTATATGATATAGGAGAATATTGGATCGAAGTACAGATTACTACTAACAATACCATTGACAACGCATATGGAACAATTATAGTAAATACACCATCAGAAAAAACAGGATTAGAGTTATTGGAGACATTAGAAATCCCATTAAAACAAATTCTCATAATTTCTGGAGCACTTTTAGCATCTGTAATTATAGGGCTAAAGATTAGACAGTCATGAGATATTTATTCTGAAATTTGTGGACCCGCATCACGTATTTCTTGTGGTGTTTCTCCAAATTTCTTAAAGTTCTCTATAAACATGCGTGCAAGCTTTCTAGCAGACAAATCGTATGCATCCTTTTCAACCCAAGTGTTTCTAGGGTCTAGTATTTCAGATGGTACATCAGTACATGACGTAGGCACATCTAGATTGAATATGTCATCGTGACGATATTTTACTATGTCAAGTTTTCCAGTAAGGGCGGCCGTAACCATATTTCTTGTATATTTTATGTTTATTCTCTTACCAATTCCATATGGACCGCCAGACCATCCTGTGTTAATGAGATAAACAATCGTATTGTGTTTTGTGATTTTTTCTCCAAGCATCTTTGCATATACAGAGGCATGGCGCGACATGAATGGAGCTCCAAAACACTCTGAGAAGGTTGCCTTTGGTTCTGTGATTCCTCTTTCTGTACCAGCAAGCTTACTTGTATATCCTGACATAAAGTGATACATTGCACCATCTTTTGTCAGTCTAGCTATTGGTGGCATTACACCAAATGCATCAGCAGTTAGAAAGACAATTACTTTTGGATTTCCACCTAAACTTGGAATGACTGCTCCCGGAATGTAATCCAGCGGATAAGCAACTCTGGTGTTTTCAGTTATACTTCCATCATTAAAATCTGGTTTCATTGTATTTTTATCGATTACAACATTTTCTAAAACAGCGCCAGATCTTATTGCATCCCATATTTGTGGCTCTGCATCTTTATTGAGGTTTATGCACTTTGCATAACATCCACCTTCAAAATTAAACACGCCTTTATCAGACCAACCGTGTTCATCATCTCCTATTAGCATCCTATTTGGATCTGCAGAGAGAGTGGTTTTCCCCGTGCCAGAAAGACCAAAAAACAAAGCAGTGTCACCATTTTTCCCAATGTTAGCTGAGCAGTGCATAGGAAACACCCCTCTATCTGGCAGAATGTAATTCATTACAGAAAACATTGCCTTTTTTATTTCTCCAGCATAAGAAGTAGCACCAATCAGCACAACTTTTCTTGAAAAGTTTATCAGAATAAATGCATCAGAGCGAGTTCCATCAACCTCTGGAATAGATTTAAAGTCGTTTAATGCGATTAAAGTGAATTCTGGTTTGTGGGACTCAAGTTCTGCAGCTGATGGACGTATGAATATCTGCCTTGAAAAAAGATTCTGCCAGACATGATCATTTATGATACGTATGGGTAATCGGTTGTTAGGATCTGCACCTATAAATCCATCAAAAACAAACATCTCTTTCCCTTCCAGATATTTTTTCATCTTTTCAAATAGTCTATCAAACTTTTCCTCAGAAAAGGGATGATTGACTTTGCCCCAATCCACTTTGTTATGGGTTTCTTCATCATCTACTATGTAACGATCATCTGGTGATCTACCTGTATATTTTCCTGTTTTAACAGAAAGTGCCCCTGATGAGGCAAGAATTCCTTCATTCTTTAGCACTGCCAAATCAATCATATTTTTGACAGACAAGTTTCTGTGTATCTTATCTGTTCTAATTCCCATCTCTTCTAGTTGAGAGACGAATTTACGTGTGATTGTCGATTTCAAGTCCTCAATCATGAGATAAAACACCGCCTCCCATTTCCTTATTATCTCTTACTGTGCTAGAAATCAACCAATCATGTTCCCAGAAACGTATTTATTTTAAAATTCGAACAGAGTCTTCTACATGCCGATCAATAAAGAAATCTTGGAATTACGAAAAAAGATATCAGAACGTAGACCAGATTTTATTAGACAAGAGAGTTGGAGATATGATAGACTTGCAGAAACGTGGAGAAAACCTAAGGGTATTGACAATCATCAGAGAAAACAGAAAAAGGGTTGGCCAAAAATTGTTAGAGCAGGTTTTGGTGGACCAAAAATTACACGTGGATTACATCCATCAGGATATACTGATAATTTAGTTTACAATGTAAAGGATTTGGAGAAACTTGATCCAAAAACCGATGGAGTAAGATTTGGCCATGGGGTTGGAAAAAAGAAAAGACTTACAATTATAGCTAAAGCCAAGGAGAAAAACTTCAAGATGTTTAACGCAAGGGTGTCAACAAGTGGTAGTAAATCTTAAAACAAAGAGACAGTTAGTCTCAAGAATTTTAGGAGTAGGGGCAAATAGAGTCAGATTTGACTCTGATCATCTTGATGATGTTGCAGACGCAATCACACGAGATAACATACGAAGTTTAGTTACTGCAAAGATAATTGAGATAAAATCAATAAAAGGAACTTCTCGTGGTAGAGCACATTTTAAAAAACATCAGAGAAGAAGACGTGGAACTAAACAAGGTTCAAAAAAAGGTAGGAAGGGGGCTCGAGTAGGTAAAAAGGAAGTTTATGTAAAAAAGATACGTGCCATGAGACATCAGATCAAGGTCTCAAAATCAAGAAAAGAGATCGCAAACAAAGATTATTGGAATTTGTATAAACAGGTTGGCGGAAATCAAGTTAGAAATCTAGCTCACTTGAGAAGTTTAATAGCAGAAATTCGTTCAAAAAAACACAGTTAGAATCTGTAAATAGATTTTTCTACGTCTAAGATTTTACCATTTTTAATTTTTATTCCTTCATCTGACAACATCTTAGCTTTTACTTTTTCTCCCCAAGCATAGCCACCTATTTTACCGTCTGATTTAATTACTCTATGACATGGGACTATGACTGGATATGGATTTTTGTTCATGATTTTACCAATTACTCGTTGACCATTTTTAAGACCAATTGCTTTTGCAAGCTCACCGTATGTAGTTATTTTTCCTTTGGGAACTTCAAGAAGTTTTTTGTAAACTTTTTTTTCAAGTTTCAAATCTTAATCACTTCAAGATCACTAGATTCTACAAAGTTCATAACTCTTTGTTTATGTTTTCCTAAACCACCCCAATCTAAAAGTGCAAATTTGGCTTCGCTATTTCGTTTTAAAATATGAGAGAATAGACTTTGATCTAAAAATTCCAAGGCATGTTTTGGCATAATGGTTCCTAGAGAATATTCCTCTTCCAATAATACCTTTGTGAACTTTTCAGGATAATGAGTACTGCCAAAGCAGATTGCAACATCGTATTTTTTGGTTGGTTGTAACATTACATCGACTGTAATCTTGGCAATATTTTTACATAATTCTTTATCGTTCCACTCTTTTGCTGTTGTCCCCACTTCAATAAATAAAACAGGTTTATCAAGTGCAGTAGGACCATGATGTGTAGCTTCTAATGTGATTTCAAATTTGGTAAAATCTTTTCTTTTTTTCCATAGAGTTTGTAGGTATAATTTTTGTAGATGAGGATGAGGTATCGCGACTTGTCTTTTGAATCCACCAAATCGTGCCTCTGAGAAATTTCCTGTACTATGACAAGTGAGTGCAAGGGTGCCTGTTTCAGCAGCGTGTTTTGATAAAAATACAAAACCATCATAGTTGTATTTTTCCTCTAACCAATCTGCAGAGATTGATGGAGTTGAAATTATAAGAAGGTCAAAATTTTTTCCACGATATATTTCTCCGTCTTGCTTCATGTTTTGAGAAATAAAATTGGCCATGTTATAGGCTGCAGGATCTGATTTGTACGCAACAAGCAACTGCATGTGATAAGAGATATAAGTACACTTTATTAATTTCCTCCAATGGGCAATCCAAGACAAATGCTAAGAGATATGGCAAATACTCTGAAACTTGCCAAAAAATCAGATAAGGATGACTATACACAACACCTTAGGTTAGTCCTTCTTGGAATTGCTGCAATTGGAACGATTGGATTTATAATTCAGTTTGTGTTTTCAGTAATTACTTACGGGATATAGATGACATTGAGCCAAGAAAAATCTCATTTCTTTGCTGTCAGGACTACAGGTGGACAGGAAAAAGTAGTAATGGGGTTGTTAGAAAATAGAATAAAATTAAAAAAACTTAACATCCAATCGGTTTTGCTATTAGAAAATCTCAAAGGCTATGTTGTAGTTGAAGCGATAGATGCAAATGCAGCCTTTGATGCAATGCAAGGAATTAGACACATACGTGGTCAGTTAAGGGGCGAACTACAGTTCAAAGATATAGAAGGCTACTTGGTGAAGAAATCGACTGTATCAGAACTTGCCGTTGATAAAATTGTCGAAATAATAGGTGGACCGTTTAAGGGTATGAAGGCAACCATTACTAGAGTTGATCATGATAAAGAAGAGGCAACTGTGATTTTACTTGATGCGCCGTATCAGTTGCCGGTAACTGTTGATGCAAATTATCTAAAACTTTCAACGTAGCAAGGATTAAATTTATAGTTTAAAGGAAAGAAAAATCATGGCTGATATTCAAACTGTTTCTGCACTTGTAACTGGCGGACAAGCTAATGCAGGACCACCACTTGGTCCATCACTTGGTCCATTAGGAGTCAACATTCTACAAATTGTAACTGCAATTAACGAAAAGACAAAAGACTTTGAAGGAATGAAGGTGCCTGTCACAGTTTCAGTGGATAAAGGAACAAAACAATGGACGGTAGAGGTTGGAATTCCATCTGCTGCAGCACTTATTTTGAAAGAAGCCGGATTACAGAAAGGTTCTGGAACATCAGGTGCAACATGGGTTGGTACTATCAATATGGATTCCATAGTGAAGGTTGCAAAATTAAAAATTGATTCATCATATGCTCAGGATATCAAAGCAGCTGCAAAAGAAATTGTTGGGACGTGCTTACCATTAGGGGTAAAAATAGATGGTAAGAATCCAAAAGAGGTTACTGCTGAGATTAACGCAGGTAAGTGGGACGACAAATTAAAGTAGATTCTATTCTGAAGTAACGTAAACCGGATCCTTTTCAGTTCGTTGTAATTCTACAAAAGTTTCTGTGTTTTGAATTCCCTCAATTCTTCCTATTTTTTCTATTGCAACAGTATGTAATTCTTCCAAGTTTCTTGCACGCACTGTAATTATGATATCAAATCTGCCTGTTACTTCAGATATCATTGATACTTCTTGTGTTTTCAAAAGGGCTTTGTGAATTTGATCTTTTAGTTTTGGATCGCGATTTATTCCCATTGTTGCCCTTACCCCTATTCCTATAAGTGATTCATCTACTACTATGGTAAATTTTTTTATCAGTTTCTTCTTGGTTAGCCTTTTTATTCTGCTATACAGAACCGATGTATTAATTCCAAGTTTTTTTGAGAGATTCGGAACAGAGACATTACCATCCTTTGTCAGTTCGGTAAGAATTTTCATGTCAAGTTCATCAAATTTGTGCAAGGCTTTGCGATTTAGCTTTCTTACGATTTAATAAATGTAAGTTTCCACTTGAGAAAATTTTGTTCTTACAAAATAAACCCAATAATATGAAAATATTTGACGATGTTATCATTTTCGTGGTTTTAACCTGTAAACGATTTTAAATAGGCAATCCAGAAAAGTGTGCGTAATGATAAATGAAACTCAGATCGTAGAGATGATCAAAGAGGCCAAAACAGGCCAGAAAGAACGTAAATTCAAACAGTCAGTAGAGCTAATCATGGTTTTCAAAGATATAGATGTTAAGAAGGGTTTTGCAATAAATGAAACTGTCCAGCTTCCAAAGAAGCTCAGTCAACCAGCATCTGTCTGTGTAGTCGCCTCAGGTGATCTAGGATTGAAAGCAAAGAGTGCAAATGCAGACAGAGTGGTAGATGGTGCTGAGATAAACCAAGTTGGTGCAAATAAACGCGCATCGCGTAAGCTCATCAATGGTTATGACTTTTTCTTATCGGATACTCAGCTTATGGCTACAGTTGGTAAAACTCTTGGTCAATTTATGGGTCCAAGAGGCAAGATGCCAACACCTGTTCCTTTTAATGCTCCAATTGATTCTATTTTAGAAAGATTTCGATCTTCAATACGAGTGAGACTAAGGAACTCGCTTTCCCTTGCTTGCAAGATTGGTGATGAATCTATGAGCGATGATGATTTGGCAGCAAACGCTCATGCTGTAATAAACATTGTAGAAAAAAAACTGCCAAGCGGAGATAAGAACATTAAAAAAATTATGATAAAGACAACAATGGGAAAGATTGTAAAACCCTCACAGGTAGAAAAGAAGTAAAATGCACCAAAATAGAACTAAATATCCACAAAAGAAGGTGCAGATGTATCAACAGATTCAAGAAATTCCAAAAAAGTATAACGTTATTGCGCTTGTTAGAATGGAAAAAGTAAGGTCTTCACAGTTATTGCCTTTGAGAAAGAAATTCAAAGGAGAAGTTGAGATAATCAGCATAAAGGACAAAGTTGCACAGAAGGCTTTGGCCGGAGTAAAAATCCCAGCAATAGAAAAGTTGGCAGAGAAACTAGTTGGACAGTGTGTTTTGATGTTTACAAACATGAGTCCTTTCAAGCTAAACATACTGCTTGGAAAAAATAAGATAATGATGGCTGCTCGTGGTGGCGACATAGCCAGTAAGGAAGTTGTCATAAAGGCAGGCAATACAGGCATAACACCAGGGCCCATTCTTACTGACTTTAAAGAAGCTGGAATTGCAACAAAGATCGATCAGGGAACAGTTTGGATCACAAAAGATTCTACCGTAGCTAAAAAAGGCGACGTTATTTCTGCAAAGCTTGCTACATTATTGAGCAAACTCGATGTCAAACCAGTAGAAGCCGGAATTTTCTTAGATTCTGCAATAGCTGAAGGCATCATATACGCAAAGGATGAGATGGTCATAGATGTCGAGAAATATCGTCAGGTATTTGCTCAAGCACATCAAGAAGCATTAGCTCTTTCCATAGAGATAGGATATGTTACAAAAGAAAACATTATTTTATTACTTGCAAAAGCAGCCCAAGGAGCAAGATCTGTTGCAGTAGAGACAGGGTATCTTACAGATGATACCAAAGAACAAGTGTTACAAAAAGCTCACGCAAACGCAAAAGCACTTGCTTCAAAGATAAAAAACTATACTCCTGAATAAATCATAGAATTGTGCAGAAACTTTGTAAATTAATTTAGGATCTTTCCCTTACCTTTGGAAGATTCCAATTATATCGCATTGCAACAAGTCTAAGTGTCGTAGTTACTACAATACCAATTACTGTAGCTAGATAGAATTCGGAATTAATACTTAAAAGAATGTAGAACACCAAGATTCCAATGAAACTTGCAGAAGCATACAATTCTTTTACAAACACAATTGGCATTTCATTGACAAATACGTCTCTTAGTATACCACCCCCTACAGCAGTAAGCATTCCAGCCAATGTTATGGCAAGGAAATTTAATCCAAATACATGATATGCAAATGTGGCTCCAATTATTGTGAATACACCCAGTCCTAATGCATCAAACTTGAGAAACAAATTCCAATGTTTTTGCATTTTTGGATACAAGAAGAATATCATAACTCCTGTTGATGCAGTGATAACAACATACCACGGATCAGAAAGAGAGCTAGGCGGTAGCTTGCCTATTATAATATCCCTAAGGGTTCCTCCTGCTACCCCTGTCATGGTTGCAAGAATTATTATTCCTACAATATCAGATTTATGTTCTATAGCTTTGAATGCCCCAGTTACGGCAAATGCCATAGTCCCAAAAAGATCTAAAGCATAAAGAAGTGTCTCGATAGATAGTGACAGTTCAGCCAAATCATCATTTATTGTTATGCATATTAAATAACGTTTAGAAAGTAGAATTAAAGATGGTTCAAAATATGTTGTTTCTAGCCAAACAGAGCAGATAGGCCTTCCATTGCTTGCTCTTCTGTTTTTGCAGATGGTGTTTCAACTTCTTTTGCCTTTTCTTCTTTTCCTCCAGCTGCATGGGCTGCAGGTGCTGCGGCAACAGCTACTGGTGCAGCTTTTATTGCCTCATCAATGTCTACATCTGCAAGGGCAGCAACAAGTGCCTTTACTTGGGCTTCTTTAACCTCTGCTCCAGAAGCTTTGATTATGTTTGTAATGTTAGCTTCATTGATCTCCTTTTTTTGCTTGTGTAAAAGCAATGCAGCATATACGTATTCCATTGTAAGCGAATTTTGCTATAGGCATAATATAAAACTATGGAAGATAAAGCGAATTAAACTGAATCAATAGAATAATCTTAAATTGGTTCAATAAGGTTAATTGAGAATTTTCAAGCTCCTGCATATAGAATAAAGATATTTTTTCAAATCTTTATCATACAATGTATCCATTCTTTGTTTTAGAATCCTCTTTGCTTGGTCCTTTTCGGTACCATCAGAAAGAGAAAGTACATTATTTATCAACTCAGGCAGTGATTCTCTAACCCAACCGTCAATTACTGCATGTATTTTCTTGTGTATCTTTACTACTGGATCCGAACTTATATCTAACACTCCAGTAAAATTTTCATATTCAACTCTATAAATCAAAGCAAATACATAATTTGTATAATTTGGGTTTTTTAAAATATCTATAGATTTTGGACCAGCCTTTCCTTGTGAAACTTTGTTTTTCAAACCAACCGGATTTATTATTATGCCATTTACTCCTATTTTGGAATCTTCAACTCCTGTCACTATACCAACTACTACCTTAGTGTATTCACCGTCTGGTTGTGTTGCAAACACATAGTCTCCCTCCTTCCAGCTCTTTTTACCAAACATAACAAATTTTCAAAAATGATCATATTTAATGTGTTGCCTCAGAATACTTAATATCAGTCAAAGCAAAAACCTCTCAAAGATGAATAAAGAACAAATTCTTGCAAAGTTTTCTGCAGATCCTGAAAGGTATTATAAAGTATCATTATTTGACAAAGAAGGATTTCAACGAAAATCCTGTGTAAAATGTAAGAGATTTTTCTGGACAATTGATCATGAACAAAATTTTTGCCCAGAAGATGCTGAAAACAATTATTCGTTCATAGGAAATCCACCTACAAAAAAAAGATTCGATTATGTTCAAGCATGGAAAGAAGTGGAATCGTTTTTTGTACAAAATGGTCACAAATCAGTAAGCAGATATCCAGTTGTATGCAGGTGGCGTGATGACCTGTATTTTACAATAGCATCCATTGTAGACTTTCAGCGAGTTATGGGTTCAAAAGTTGTTTTTGAATTTCCGGCAAATCCGCTAATTGTACCACAAACTTGTCTTAGATTCAAGGATATTGAAAATGTAGGTGTTACGGGTAGACATTTTTCTAGTTTTTGTATGATTGGTCAACACAGTATACCAAACTCAGAAGGATATTGGAAGGACAAATGCATGGAACTAGATTTTAGGCTATTAACCGAAAGATTTGGAATAGATAAAAATGAAATTGTATTTGTAGAAGATGTTTGGGCAGGGGGAGGTTCATTTGGTTCTTCACTAGAATATTTTGTACGAGGTCTTGAACTTGGAAATGCAGTATTTACAGAATTTCAAGGAGATTTAGAAAATTACTCAGTATTAGAACAAAAGATAATAGACATGGGAGCTGGCCTTGAGAGATTTGCTTGGATAACGATGGGAACTCCAACCGCGTATGATTGTTGTTTTGGTCCTATCACAAATAATTTAATCCAAAAAATTGGAATAGACATGGAACCCAGCATATTATCATCATATTTCACTGCAATATCAAAAGGACTTAAGGGATTCAGTGATTTAACACAAGTTAGAAAAAATGCAATAAAGCAAGCGAGAATAGACGAGACAAAATTCAATAAAATGATAGTTCCTCTTGAAGGGATATACCTAATTGCTGATCATCTGAGAACTTTGGTATTTGCAATTTCAGACGGAGCTCTTCCAAGTAATGTAGGCGGTGGTTACAACTTAAGAATGATTTTGAGAAGAGCAGTGGCCATAATGGATAGACTAGGTTGGGATCTTGATCTAAGAGAATTAGCAGATATGCACATTGATTATTTGAAATCCACTTATCCCGAGCTGCAAGAAACTCGCGAGGAAGTAAAAACGATAATTGGAATAGAAAGAGAAAGATATGCAGAATCAAAAACCAGAATGAAAAGTATGGCAAATACCATAAAGACCCAAAATAAAAAATTAACAGTAGATGATCTGATCAGACTATACGAATCTGATGGCATTACTCCTGATTTTCTAAAAGAGACAGGGATAATCTCAGAAATTCCATCTACTTTTTATGAGAAACTGTCAGAGTTGCATCAATCAGAGAGAGCTGAAAAGAAGGAAGTTCTCAACATAGAGGGCATACCAGAGACTGTACCGCTTTACTACAAGGAAGATCCTATGGAATTTGAAGCCAAAGTTCTCAAGGTTATCAATAAGAAATTAGTTGTTTTGGATAGGACTTCATTTTATCCAAGAGGAGGTGGTCAAGAACCAGATCATGGTACGGTTGGAGATTATGATGTGGTAGATGTAAACAAACATGGAAATGTCATTTTGCATGAATTGAAAGGAGGTACCCCGAAAGAAGGTGAGATGGTAAAATGTAAAATTGATCATACCCGTCGTTATGGCATAACAAGAAATCATACTAGTACCCATGTGTTAAATGCATCAGCAAGAAACACATTAGGTTCATGGATATGGCAACATTCTGCATTCAAGGAAAGAGATTATGGTAGACTTGACATAACACATCATTCAAACCTAACAGAAGAAGACCTTACAAAGATAGAAAGTTTAGCAAATCTTACCATCAGAAAAAATCTACCTGTTTTAATAAATGAGTATGAAAGGGGTGAGGCCGAACAAAAATTTGGATTCAGAATATATCAAGGAGGAGTAGTTCCAGTCAAGTCAGTCAGAATTGTAAACATTGATGGATTTGATGTAGAAGCATGTGGTGGAACTCATGTAAAGAAAACAGGAGAGCTTGGTTTGATAAAGATAACAAAAGCTGAAAGGATTCAAGATGGGGTTGTAAGAATGGAGTTTGTTTCAGGAGATACAGCTGTTAAATATACGCAGGATCAGGATAGAAAAATTTCACAGATTGTAAAGTCATTAGGTTCTAGTAAAGAGAAGATATTAGAATCGTTTGAACATGTTATGTCAGATGCTGATTCTTCGAAGAAAAAACTGAAACAGCTTGTTAAACGAGTTTCTACATCTACTGCAAAAAGCGCTATTTCAGATGCAAAGAATCTAGGAAAAATAAAGTTATTCTCAACTGTAGACGAAGAACTTGATGAAGAATTTCATATTGCAGTAGGGGAACAGGTAATAAAACTTGATTCTAAAATGATATACTGTGCTTTAATTTTGAAAAATGGTGGAATAAGAATAATTACATTTGCAGGTTTGGAAGCAGCAAAGATCAAAAAAGCTGGTGATTTGGCAATGGATATTTCAAAGGTTCTTGGAGGTGCCGGAGGCGGTAATGATAGTTTTGGTCAAGGTGGAGGAAAGGATGTTTCAAAGCTAAAAGACGCACTTCTTGCTGTAGAACAGTCAATTTTGGCAAAGTGATTTTTTGACAGATTGGTTATCAATAGAATCTAAATGGCGTAAGAGATGGGAGGATGAAAAATACTTTGAAGTGGATCCTTCTGAGAAGAAAAAATTCTTTGTCACAGTAGCTTATCCCTATCCAAATTCACCGCAACATATAGGACATGGAAGAACCTACACTTTAGCTGACGTACATGCACGATTTATGCGCATGTGTGGATACAATGTACTTTTCCCAATGGGATTTCATTATACAGGAACTCCAATTCTTGGAATGGCAAGGCGTGTTCAAGAAAATGATAAAGAATTGATCGAAGCATTCAGAACAATTTACAAAGTACCCGAGCAACACATACAAGAGTTTTCAGAGCCTATAAAAATTGCAAGATATTTTCATCAAGAGATAAAATCAGGCATGATAGAGATGGGATATTCTATAGATTGGAGAAGAGAATTTACAACAGTTGATCCCGTATACAACAAATTTATAGAATGGCAATTTAGAAAACTGAAAAACAAGAATCTTGTCATACAAGGCTCTCATCCAGTTGGTTGGTGTCCAAAAGATCAGAATCCAGTATCACAACATGATACTTTGGGAGACGTAGAACCTGCTTTTACTGAATATGTCCTTATTAAATTTAGGTATGACAAATACATCATACCAACAGCTACACTCAGACCAGAAACAATTTTTGGTGTTACGAATCTCTGGATAAATCCAGATGTGACATACAAAATTATTGATGTAGATGGCGAGAATTGGATTGTAAGTGCAGAGTGTGCACGAAAGTTAGAGTTTATGGATAAAAAAGTCATTTTAATTGGCGAGATCAAGGGTTCTGCTCTAGTTGGCAAGAAGGCCAAAATTCCAGAAAGAAATGAGTATGTGGTAATACTTCCTGCTAGATTTGTTAAAAGTGAAAATGGTACAGGTATGGTGATGTCTGTACCAGCTCATGCACCGTTTGACTATCAAGCTATAGAAGATATCAAGAAAAATCCAGGTAGTTTCGAACAAGAGGTTTTGGATTCTATTAGAGCAATAAAACCAATATCAATAATACAAACTGAAGGATATGGAGAGATTCCTGCTAAAGAAATTATAGAAAAGTTCAAAATAGAAGACCAAAATAGTCCCCGTCTTGAAGAGGCTACAAAAGAGCTTTATGGAAAAGAATTCTACGAGGGAACATTAAAAAATAATACAAATCAATTTGCAGGAAAAAAAATTGCGGATGTTAAAGAAGAGGTAAAAAAATGGATTTTACAACAAAAAAATGCAGACATTCTATTTGAACTAAATGATGGACCTATCAGATGTAGATGTGGTGCCGAATGTGTTGTAAAGATTCTAAATGACCAGTGGTTTTTGGATTATTCTAACAAAAATTGGAAGAAAGATGCACATTCTTGTATCAATGCGATGAAAATTCTCCCTGAGGAGATACGTAATGAATTCAATTATGTAGTAGATTGGTTACGGGAGAGGGCTTGTGCAAGACAACATGGTTTGGGAACCAAGTTGCCATGGGATAAAAACTGGATAATAGAAAGTCTTTCTGATTCTGTAATTTACATGGCATATTATATTCTTGCAAAATATGTTAACAAAAAACAAATTACTGCGGAGAATCTAGAAGATGAGTTTTTTGATTATATATTCTTGGAAGAGGGAGATATCAAAAAAGTTGTTGCTAATTGCAAAATAACAGAAAATCTTTTGGAAAGTATCAAAAATGAATTTTCGTATTTTTATCCTGTAAATGCAAGACATTCAGGCCGAGATCTTGTTCCAAACCATTTGACATTTTTTGTATTTAATCACATTGCAATTTTCCCAAAGAAATACTGGCCAGAAGAGATTGTTGTCAATGGTTCTGTTCTGATGGATGGAAAAAAGATGTCAAAATCAATGGGCAACATTATTCCTCTTCGTGATGCAATACGAACCTATGGTGCAGACCCTATTAGATTAGCAATATTAATTTCGGCTGAACTCTTGCAAGATGCAGATTTCAATCTTGAAGCAGTAAAAGGAATTAAAAATAAGCTCGAAAATATGTTAGAAGACTGTTCTAAATACAAATTAAACAAAGAATCAAATCTTCAACAAGAGGATAAGTGGCTCTTAAGTAGATTACAACAGTTAGTTTTAGAGACTACATCAGCTATGGAAAAAATGAGATTACGTGAGGCGCTCCATTATGTATTATATGAGTTTGATTCTGATATACAGTGGTATCTTAAGAGAACAAATGCCAAGAATAGATCAGATATATCAAGGACGCTTCACATCGTATTATCTGCTAGAGTGGCAATGCTATCTCCCTTTGCACCACATATTGCAGAAGAAATGTGGGAGAAATTAGGAAATGTGAGCCTTGTTTCAAAATCACTTTGGCCATTAGTGCATAAGGAGAATGTTGATAGAACATCGTTACAATCAGAGAATCTCTTAAAGTCAACCATAGATGATATTAGAAATATTCTTAAAGTAACTAAAATTACTCCAAGGAAGATCATTATTTATACCTCAGATTCGTGGAAGAACAAAGCATATCAAAAAATTCTTTCCAATGTCATAAAAGGTGAAATGAACATAGGAGTTTTAATGAAATTACTTATTTCTGATAAGGAAACAGAATTTGTAAAAAAAGATCCAGATTTTGTTAAAAAAACTATTAATGATATACTTTCTGAGCCTATCGAGTCACGACAAGCAAAAGCAGAAACTAACATCATAGATGAGACAAAGATTCTTTCAGAACTTGATTCCCTTGTACAAAAAGACTTTGGAGTAAATGTTCAGATATTTTCTGAATCTGATCCAAAGAAATATGATCCCAAGAACAAAGCTAGAACGGCAAGACCATTCAAACCCGCCATATTGATCGAATAGTCCCATTCCTAAAATAGTTGTGATAACAATTGAAAACATCCTTTTATTAGGTATTTTAAGAATTAGACCTATGAAAATAGCAGTTGTAGGTATTGGAGTTGCTGGAGGATATCTTCTTTCTAGATTAAAAAACGAACATGACGTAGTTGGGTTTGAAAGATCTACACAAGAAACTCATGATTCAATTTGTGCATGGGGTACAACAAAAGGTCCAATGCAAAATTTTGCGAAAAAATGTGGTCTTGATTTTAATGATTACGTAATACATGATGGAAAAAACATGTATATAGATATGAATTCTGAACGATTTAGTATAAAATTAAGTGGCTTATGCACTTATGATAAAATTGGCTTAATCAAAGACATGTCTAAAGGATGTAAGATCCATTACAACACAACACCTAAGATTGAAAATTTGGAATCAGAATTTGATCTAATAGTAGATGCTACTGGTTTTTACAGAACATATCTTCCAAAACCTGTCAGAGATTTTTATTTGCCTACATATCAATACAAGGTAGAATATGAAGATCAAGTACCTTTTGATGATTTTTATTTGAAACCATTCTCATCTATTACTGGATATTTTTGGTATTTTCCTTTAGGGAAGAAACTTGCCCACATAGGTGCTGGCGACAAAAATAGAAAACATGTAGAAGAAACTGACTCGTTTTTTAAAAGATATGGAGGCAAGATAATCAAAACTGTTGGAAGGCCAATACGTCTTGCAACACCGGACATGTGTCAACCTTTCTATCATGGTAAAGTAGTTGGCGTAGGCGAATCAATAGGTACTGTTTATCCGCTCTTAGGGGAAGGAATCATTCCAAGTATGACTTGTGCAGACATATTTTTAGAAAACATCCATGACAAGGAGAAATATAGAAAACAAGTTCTTGAAAAATTTTCTATATATCCAAAGGTTTTGGCATTTGTTAGAAACAAAATGGATTCCAAGTTCGGAATGATAAAACATTTCGCTGATTTAATATCTATTTACAGATATATGAAAAAGAATGAAAAAAGATTTGGAATGGAGATTCGTATTGGCGATATGATGAAGGTAGCAAGAGCTTAGAATCCAAAAGTAACAGAACCAAAATTTTCTCGAATTGTCCTGTTTGATTTCATATTATATTCATAAATAATTTTGGAATATTCTAAGAGAACATCTTTCATTGGATCTAGTGTTTTAGAAATATAAAATCCAGGACAATCTCCAGTAAATTGAAAAGTAGCATGTACTCGCGCTCTCCCCTTTTCATTTTCAAGCCAAGATGAAAAAGGATACAAATGACACACTCCAGGTCTTTCTGGATGTAAACCACAATAACCTTTGTCGTCTAGAAATCTACATGGAATATGTGTTCCATCTTCATCGATGGTTTCGTTCTCTTTTCGTTTTAAATTGATCATGGTCATGGTCATATTTACATTACCAGAAGGACCAATTTCTTGCCAAGTAGCTATATTGGTTTCATTTTTTATAAAATCAGAAGTTTTTTGGTATTTGAGACTTTTACTAATTGTAATAAGGTCATTTGATGTAAGTGGCAATCTTCCTTGGCGGTTACAACAATTATGACAGTCTGGCCAATAACATTTCCATAAAACGTAACTATTTTCTTTATTCAAATATGGAATATGAAAGACAACATCTTTTACTTTTATTGCAAAGTCTGAAACATCATCACGATTACCTAAAATGAAATTTCGTATTATTGGATCAATGATCCAATCTTTTGACAAGAGTTCAAGTGATTCCTCAAGTTCCTTATGCATTAATTAATAAATTACAACTCAACTTTTGAACGTTATCAATCTTGGAAGAAAAAGGCAAATATGCTTCTGCTACTCATAACAGAAGATTAGTTTGGGAAAAAGTCATGTGGCCCCTAATTTTAGAGCTAAATAACGTCAGCTTTACAATGGAACAATATAAGAAAAAAAGAAATGATGTATGTAAAGAATTGAATATACCGCCATCAAGAATCGCAGGTGGTTTTGTCTCTTTGTTATTAAAAGGAATGTTATACAAAGAGAAGGATCTTTATTCAATTCATTATAGACTGATTCCATATATGCGGCTTAAAGCAGATTGCGATTATGCAACAGCCATACGGGAGACTAGTATCAAATAGAAGATTCCAAGACAAAACAAGATATTGCTTTAAGTAATTAATTTAGAAGGAATAATTATATTCTGAGCTAATCACACTCGTTTCGGTAGCCCGATAGTCTAGTGGCCAAACAATTTTTGGGTTAGGGATTCCAGGCTCTGGATCTTAGGAGAGGATACCTGGGGACGGCAGTTCGAATCTGCCTCGGGCTACTCTTTTGTATAATCGTAGTCTTGTAATTTTTATCTTGAAGCCATAGCTATTCTTTCAAGCTCGTTCTTTTTCTTGACAGAAGGTGCATTCATATCATTTGCTGCAGCTAATATCAAATGTTCTGCAAGATTTTCCTCTATTGCTTTTGGGTTTGAAAATGATGCATCGCGTACACCTTCTGCAATAAATCTCAATGCAAGATCAACTCTTCGTAATGGAGCCACATCTACGGATACATGATAAACAGTTCCACCGTAAACTATTCTTGTCGTATCCTCATTTGGTGCAGAGTATTCAATTGCTCTTACCAATATTTCTATTGGATTCTTTCCAGTCTTCAAGTTTATGATTTCAAATGCTGCTTTTACTGTATTAATTGAACGAGTTTTCTTACCACCCATTCTGCCAGTATTTTTTGCATATTTTTTCCCGAAATGCAAGAGTTTGTTTGCCAGTCTTTCCACTATGTTGACTTCGGCTTTGTTGAATCGTTTGAGTGCTGAACGACCAAAAGTCAAAGGTATAATAGTCTTTTTTACAGAGATAGCGTTTTTCAAGCCTGGATCTTTTATTTCGATATTTGAGAGATCCCATTTTCTAAAAAGTAAAAGATTAGCTGTTTCTACCATATCTATCTCCTAGGTTTTTCTTTCTTTCCATATACGAGTTCTTTTAATGAAGTACCGTTTACTTTGAAGACTTTCCATCTCACACCAGGAATATCTCCCATTGCTCCACCCATAGTAGCACCCATTCCTTCAACATGTACTTCGTCATGTTCATCAACAAAATTCATTGCGCCGTCTCTTGGTAAAAAGGCCGTTACTGTTTTTCCATTTTTTATGAGTTGAACACGAACACATTTTCTTACTGCCGAGTTTGGTTGTTTTGCTTCAATGCCTACTTTTTCTAAAACAATACCTCTTGCTTGTGGCGCACCACCTAATGGATCTGCTTTTTTGTTAAGACCCAGGTTTCTTCTTTTGTAAGTTCCTATAGACCATCGTTGTTTCTTTCTTTTATCTTTGAGAACTCTTCCTGAAAATAAACCAAGTGGAGATTTTGCCATACTTCGTCACTCCATTATTTTTTCCGGACTTTGTATTAGAACGCTGGAAATTTGAAAATATCGCTTTGCTAGAAGACGTGCTTTTTCGGCGTTACGACCTTCTCGTCCTACTACTATGCCTTTCTTTTTTGGATCAACTACAACTATTGCTTGCATAGAACCATCCAATCTTTTGTTTATTTTAACTTCAGAAATCAGTTTTGGATTTAGTGTATTTTTTAGAAATTCTATTGGATCTTCTGAGTACTCCACTAGCTCTACATTTCTTTTTACTACATTTTGTAAGTTTCTTATAGTAGTTCCGCCCTTTCCAATTGCAAGACCCATCTTACCTTGATTAACAACAAATATCACTCTATCTAGTTTTTCATCTTCTATACAATCTCTTGCTGTTGCACCAGTCACATTTTGAAATAGTGACATTAGTTTAATTTGATCTGTAGTCAGTTTGATTGTTTCTGTCATGTCTACGTCTATTTTAAAGTCGATTCCATATGTGGCTCATTTAAAGCTTGATAAACAATTGTTAAAAAATAAGACATTTATTCTCGGATTTCCTGTTCCGCTTCCTTTAAAATTAATTTGAGATTTGTATCACTCAAAGTTTTTAGTGAAAGTGCGGAGATTCTGAATTGTGTGCCACAAAGTCTTCCAAGTGCTACAGATGATCCTTTAAAATTTAAAATTGATATTTTAGAGTTTTTGGCAGTTTCATGTATTTTTTGAAGTTTGTTTTTTGGAACAGAGTCAGATACAATTACAAGTTTAGAATTTTTTATTGAAGTTACTACTTCCTTTGCACCAAGAGAACATTTGTTGTCTTCCATTGCTTCTTTTATTACCTTTTCTAAAAGTTTACTCATTTTTTACTACCTTCATGTAAAGATCTACGGTGCCTGTTCCCACTGGGATGTTTGCACCAACTATAACATTTTCTGTTACACCTTTGAGTTGCTCAACCTCACCGGCTAATGCTGCCTCTGCAATTGTAGGAACCGTAATTTCAAATGCAGCTCTTGCAAGAACACTAGTTTTTGTCCCAGCAATTCCATGTCTACCAATTTGTTGCATATATCCTCTTGAACACATCAAATCTGCTACAAGCATGATGTATCGAATATCTACTTCTAAACCTTGATCTTCAAGTGTTGTACTAAGTTCATTTATTAGCGCATTACGTGCTGCTTCTATTCCAAGAGTATTTGCGATCTCAAAGACGTTGTTTGTGCGAATGTCTTTTTTATCAATTCCCTCAACTTCAAAGACTTTAGCAATGTTAGAGCCAGATGTTTGTATAACCCATTCATCATCCTGTTGTACAATTGTAACTCTTTCCACATCAGCTACACCTTTTACTTTAGTTCCAAGAATTTTGTTTCGAAGAGCAAGTATTGTTTGTGCATCAGACTCCTCAGCAAGAGTAAGTGTGATAGAATTACCACTTGTTTCTATTTCAAATTTCTTTTTTGATGACTGTAGTGCTTCTTCTACATCAGCAATGGTACATGCTCTCTCTTTTAGTTTATCTGTATTCAGATTTAGCTTTATCTTTGTTGAATAATCAGTCTCTGTACTAGATATCAACGCGATGATTTTTGTGTGTAAAATCTCACGAGCTACCTGTATGGCTTTTTCCTTTGACTTTTTAAATTTTGGTTCAAGATAAATATCCATTGTTGGGGTAAGCGGTTTTTTACGTGCGTCAACAAGCTCAATTAGTCTTGGAAGACCCAACGTTACGTTTCTTTCTCTAATTCCTGCAAAATGGAATGTCCTAAGTGTCATTTGTGTACCAGGTTCGCCAATTGATTGTGCTGTAACTATACCTACTGCTTGACCGGGTTCTACCTTGGCCTTTTCATACAATTCAAGTGCTTTCTTACACACTTTTTCTATTCCTTCTTTACTTAATTTTGCTTCAAGTAACGCATCTTGAACCGATTTTGTAAGTCTTGGATTGAATGTCTTTGTGTATTTTTTAGCAAACTCTGCAATCTCTTCTTTTGTTGCTTTTTTACCAGAATCAACTATAGTTTCAGATTCTATCAATCTTTCAATTCTAAATGCTTCACCATGATCACTTTTTGCAACATCGATTCCATCCTCGCCATACAAGAATTGTATTATATGACCATGTGGATCTCTTACGGTTCCATCATATTCTAGCTTAAGGTGCTCAAGTGCATTAATCAGTCTTCTTTGCATGTAACCGCTTTGTTGTGTTCTTACTGCAGTATCTACAAGTCCTTCACGTCCTCCCATTGCATGGAAGAAAAATTCTAAAGTGGAAAGACCTTCTCGGTAGTTTGATTTTACAAACCCTCTAGCATCAGGATTTGTATCATTTTCTTTATAGTGTGGTAGAGCTCTGTTATTGTATCCTTTATGAATTCTTTTTCCACGAATCGACTGTTGACCTAACGCTCCTGCCATTTGTCCTATGTTTAATGACGAACCTCTAGCACCAGTGGTTGCCATTATTCTACCGGAATTTGTTTCATCAAATGATTTATCAGCCATACCGCCAGCCTTGTCTCTTGCTTTTGAAAGCTCATTTACAATATATGCCTCTAATGCCTCTTCTGCAGAAAGTCCTCTACTAAGTTGTAAGGTTCCCTTCTTTGCTTGAGATATTAGATCGTAAACTTTTTCATATGTTTCATGTATTCCGGTAACGATGTTTTCTTTTGTTTTTTGTGTAAGTTCAAGATCAGAATATCCGTAGCTGAATCCATAATGGGTGATAAACTGTTTTAACATTACCAGTATAGAGTTTAAGAATTTCTTTGCTTCGTCGTATCCGTAATCCTTTGTTATTCTATGTAATACACTATCTGGTTCTTCAGCACCAATTGATGCCTTATCAATTACACCACTAATTAATTGACCATTCTTAATAACAACATCTTTTGTAGGGCCTTTTGTTCCTTTAGACCATTTTGATGTAATAACATAATTGAAATCTTTTGGCATGAAAAGAGAAAAGAGTTGTTTTCCTGTGTAAAGTCCGCCACTTTTATTTTTGATTGCAGGTTCTGGGAAAGTTCCTTTGTATCCAGCGATCATTGCAAGATTTGCAAACTCTTGTGGTGTAAGGGTTGTTCCATCTTTCGTTAACAAGTAAGCTCCAGTAATAAAGTCACGTAGCGCCCCAATTATTGGACCACCATATCTTGGAGAAATTAATTGATCTTGAACTCGCATCAATAGAATTGCTTCTGCTCTAGCTTCCTCACTTTGTGGCACATGTAAATTCATTTCATCCCCATCAAAGTCAGCATTGTATGGAGGACATACAGAGGGGTGCAATCTGAAAGTTTTTCCAGGTAAAACTTTCACATAGTGAGCCATAATGGACATTTGGTGCAAAGATGGTTGTCTGTTAAACATTACTATATCACCATCTGAAAGATGGCGTTCTATTAGATAACCAATCTCGATGTTGTTTGCTATAGTTTCTCTGTCTTCTACAAAGTCAAGTCGGATTTTAACTCCATCAGGTCTAACAATATAATTAGCACCCGGAAATTTTATTGGTCCATTAATGACAAGTTTCTTTAATCTTTCAATATTCCATTCTGTCACTACCTCTGGTATTGTGAGTTTGGTTGCTACAGATTCTGGGACACCAACTTCAGAGAGATCAAGATTTGGATCTGGCGAGATCACAGTTCTGCTGGAAAAGTCAACTCTTTTTCCTGAAAGTGAACCTCTGAATCTCCCTTCTTTTCCTTTTAATCTTTGTGTTAGAGTTTTTAGTGGTCTGCCTGATCTATGATGAGCTTGTGGAATACCGGAGACCTCATTATCAAAATATGTGGTTGTGTGATATTGTAACAGATCAACTAGGTCCTGTACAATAAGAGGTGGAGTTCCTGCGTCCTTGCTTTCTTTCAGTCTTTGATTTACTCTAATTATGTCCACAAGTTTGTGTGTCAAATCATCTTCAGATCGTATTCCTGTCTCTAGTATAATGGATGGTCTTACAGTAACAGGCGGAACTGGTAGGACTTGTAGTATAAACCATTCCGGTCTTGCAGTGGTGGGATCATACCCCAAAAGTTTCAGGTCATCGTCAATCATATGTGAGAATCTTTCTCTGATTGTGATTGGGAGTAATCTATTTTCTCCAAGCTCAGTCTTTTCTATAAAGATTGTTGGTTTTGTAAATATCATATCGTATTGAGATTTACCGCAGTGTGGACAGGTTTTTTCTTTTTTTGCTTTTTCAATTATTTCATCAGGAATGTGTTTTATTGAAATTACGGTATATGCGGCTTCTTTACTTTTTATTCTGTGATACTCTTCAAGGTCTTCTTGTGAAATTTTGAGTCTAGCGCATGATCTACAAGTAGTCAGAAGAAGTTTGTAGATGTTATCAATAAATGCAATATGTAAAACTGGTTCAGCAAGTTCTATGTGACCGAAATGTCCAGGACATCTTGCTGCGGTATTTCCACAAGTTACACATTTTTGTCCTGGTTCCAAAGTTCCAAGTCTTCCATCCATTAATCCACCTTGCACTGCCATACCATCTTCATCATAGGTTTCTGGAGCAGTGATTTCAGCAACTGAATATTTTCTTATTTCAGTAGGTGACCAAACAGAGAATCTGATTCCATCAATCACTTTGATTGTTTCAAGTGCCATTATACTCTCTCCTTAATCAAAAGTCTTGGAGCAACATCCAAGCTCATCATCTCTTGCAATAATAATTTGAATGCATATGCAACTGAAATTGAAGTCACTTTAGCCTTATCACCACACACTCGACAAACAAATTTTCTTTGTTTTATATCATAATATGACACTAATCCGCATCTCTCACAGATGTAAATGTCAGCCTTGTCAGATTCATCAAGCAATCTGTCCTTTAACATCATTGAAGCACCATATGCAATAAGACAGTCCCTTTCCATTTCTCCAAATCTCAATCCACCACCACGTGCACGTCCTTCTGTTGGTTGTTTTGTTAACATTTGGACTTGTCCTCTAGCTCTAGCATGTATCTTGTCAGCAACCATATGATGGAGTTTTTGATAATATACTACACCAATGAAAACTTCTGCTTCGAATGCTTTTCCAGTCCTTCCATCATACATCATTTCTTTACCAGAATATTTGAATCCGGCAGATTCTAGAACACCTTTTACATCGTCTAATTTTTCACCAACAAACGCAGAACCATCCATTTTTGTTCCACGTAAAGCTGCGGCCTTACCTGTTACAGATTCAAGAAACATCCCCACTGTCATTCTAGATGGGAATGCATGAGGATTAATCAAAACATCTGGAACAACACCATCAGCAGTATATGGTAAATCTTCGTGGTTGACTAACATACCAATAACACCTTTCTGACCATGTCTTGACGCAAATTTATCACCAATTTCAGGAATTCTTGTATCTCTTACACGTATTTTGTACATCTTTCCGCCATCATGTGATTGAGTCATGACTACATTATCTACAACTCCGTTTTCAGATGGTCTTACGCCAATAGATGTGTCCCTTCGATAAGGACCTTTTACTTCAAATTCTCTGTACTCTTCCATAAATCGTGGCGGACTTGTTTTTCCTATCAGAATATCGCCTCCTTGAACCATAGATTCTGTTGCAATTACACCGTCTTCTTCTAATAATCGATAAGCCTTGTCTCCTCTAAATCCACGTATGTTTCCTTCTGCGTTTGGAATTTCAAAGTTATCACGCATGCCTCCAGGATATTGTTTTGCTTCTGCTTCATAGATTCTATAAAAGAAAGTTCGTCCCAGTCCTCGCTCTACTGATGATTTGCTAAGAACTATCGCATCCTCTATGTTATACCCATCAAAAGGTAATACAGCTACAATACAGTTTTGTCCTGCAGGTCTATCTTCGAGTCCCAAAAGTCCCATAGCTTTTGTTGTAACAATTGGGGTTTGTGGGTATAGCATAAAGTGTTGTCTTACATACGTACTTGCATTCATCAGCGGTGTGGAAAATCCAAGACTCTGTTTTGCCATAGCAGATTCGTATGTATTTCGTGGAGATTGATTATGTTCTGGATAAGGTATGATTGATGCGCCAGCACCCAATATTGCTGATGGAAAAATTTCCATGTGAGTGTGTTTTTTGATATTTTCTTCATCCATAGTGATGTAACAGTTTTCTTCTTCATTTGCATCTACTAGTTCAATTATTCCCATGTGTAGAAGATCATTCCATGAAAGGAATTTTTTACTGACTTTGTCTATTAGTTCTTGTGTTAAAAGTGACTTGTTGTCTTTTATAACAATCAATGGACGTAAGACTCTACCTGCATTACAATTGACATAGAGTCTTTTTGTTGAACCTTCAATGTTGGATTGATACAAAAATATACCAATGTGTGGATGAATTTTAAAATTACGTCTTAGTTCACGTAGTGAATCTGCAAGTTTCTGTCCATCTTTATAGTATCCAATTAATCTTCCATCTACAAAGATTCTAGCTCCTTCTTTTTTTAGTTCGTCTTTTGCTTCTGAAACATAAGTTACACCTAGATCATAGAGTTTTTCAATTATATCTTCCGATGGAACATTTACTGATATGATTGCAGAGAGTGCAAGATTCTTTACCAATCCACAGTTTGATCCTTCAGGGGTTTCACTTGGACAAATTCTGCCAAAATGAGTTGCATGTAAATCTCTCGCTTCAAAGTTTGGTTGGCTTCGGCTAAGCGGTGATTGGATTCTTCTAAGATGACTAATTGTAGAGAGATAATTTGTCCTGTCCAAAAGCTGTGTTACTCCTACTCTGCCTCGTCCCCAATTTCCGGTTGCAATGGCGTTGTTTAGTTTATCAGTTACTATACCAGGTCTTACAGCTGCAGCTACAGCATTGATTCCCCTTTTTTGGCCTGATCTTTCTAGTTGGTATTTCATATCGCGTACTAAGTTTCTAAAAGCTGTTCTGAATAGATCTGCAAGCATTTGACCTGCAAACTTTATGACTTTATTTCCATAATGGTCCTTATCATCTGGAGTAAGCCAACCGAGTTTTAGTTCAATTAATTTACAAGCGGCTTCGCCCAAAAACTGTGATTTTTCTTTTCTGTTATCAGGATGCTTACCAAGATGTGGTAATAAACCCCAATCAAGTAAAGTCTCTGCTCTTTTTATTTGGAATTCTTCAAGCATTCCAGGAGCAATTCTTTTGCTAATGTATACTATAGCATCTTTAGCAGTTGGCACGTCTCCTGATTTTTCAAAGGATGCCTCTAGCTCATCTTGAATTTCGTCAACAAGTGAAACCGCAGCTGCAATTTCTCGATCTGATTCAAGTCCAAGCGCTCGCATCAATGTAACTACAGGTATGTCAACTGGCGATCCTGGAATTTTTGCGACAATCAATCCGTCATTTTTCATTATAAGTTCTAGCTTTGCACGATAACCAACAATTGATGAATATACTTTTGCTTTGAATACAATGTTTCCACCGACAATTTCTTTGTCGACAATAATTTTATTATAAGAAAGATCCTCTAGACCGACAATTACTCGTTCTGAACCATTTATGATGAAATATCCACCAGGATCATTTGGATCTTCACCATGTTCAACTAATTTTTGTTCAGAAAGATTGTGTAAGACAC
The DNA here is from genome assembly GCA_035457865.1 of Nitrosopumilaceae archaeon. Taxonomy (GTDB): domain Archaea; phylum Thermoproteota; class Nitrososphaeria; order Nitrososphaerales; family Nitrosopumilaceae; genus UBA8516. The sequence goes on along the minus strand of DATIAR010000016.1, from coordinate 1,548 downwards.
AAGCGTTTGATCTTATCATTAATGGCATGTCACCAATATGAACAAATCTAGATTCGAGAATTTTTCCATCCTCTACCACACTTGCTTCAAGCATTACCGGTGATGCATATGTAACATTTCTCAGTCTTGCTTCCATTGGGGCAATATGTGTTATAGAACCATCAAGTTCCATCATTCTTGCTTGTTGAAGTTTTAATTTACCAAGTTGAATTTTGTACGGATATTCTGCACTTTCAATTTCAATTTGCCCTACTTCATCAATTATACTTTGAAGACCACGTTCTAAGAATTCGTCATAGGAGTTAAGGTGTTGTCTTGCAATTCCCTCACGTTTTAATATGTCTTGGATTATTGGCCAGCGTTTATTTGAAATGTTTACCATTATTCTTCCACCACATATCTATAATAGGTGCTTTCACCTGCTGTTGCACTCTTCCTTGTTATTTTTATCATATCACCAGGCTTGACTCCTAATCCCTTTATTGCAGGATCGTTTACGTAAATAAGTGGCATTTCAGTAGGTTTAGTATGAAATTTTTCTAAGACTTCTTCTGCTTCCTTTTTTGACATAATTTCATGCTTGGGAACATAAACATGATCTGGTACCAGTATGTGATCTTTTTTAGTCAGCAAATTAAAAATCCTCTTTGAACAACATTAGCTGTAAATGTATCATTAATCCACAAACTACGAAATTTCCACCGAGAGGTTAATATATATGTAATCTAGGCACCGTCGTTAAATTCTGTTTTTTGTCAATATTTTTTTCCGTAACCTTAAATAGTTAAAAGACAAGACTCCAAGCAAGATGAGTACTCGTTTTAAGGGATTTGCTTTGCTTGCAATTCTGGCTTTAGCTGTAGTAGCTATTCCAGCTTTTGCACAACAAGAAAGTCCTTTTGATACAGTACCAATAACTGTCACGACAGATAAAGAATCATATGCAGATGGAGAAACCATAGTCATCTCTGGTGAATCAAAAGATTTCATCTCCGGAGTACAGGTTAGTATTGTTGTTGTAAATCCCATTGGAAATGTGGTAACAGTTCAACAATTAGATCTGGAAACTGACAAAACATATTCTACTTCAATTACTGCAGGTGGCGGTTTGTGGAAAGCTGCTGGCACATATACAGTAAAAGTACAATATGGAAGTGACAACAGATCAAATGAAACAACGTTTGAATTTAGTGGTTCTTCTGGAGGAACTTCAGGAAAGAAGATTCGTGTAGAAGGTACTGACTTTGACGTCAGCTACAGTATCACTGGAGGCAAAGTTCTTGGAATCATGGCTGATATAGAAGCAAAATCTCTTATCGTGTCTATACAAACGACAAGTGATGGAACATTAATCATTACTCTACCAAGAGAATTGATCGATGCTAAGATAAATGGCGATGATGATAGTTTCTTTGTACTCATAGATGGCGAAGAAGTAGACTTTGAAGAAGAAGCAACATCTAACGACAGGACTCTAACAATTCACTTCCAAGATGGAGCTGAAGAGATAGAGATCATTGGTACGTTCATAGTTCCAGAGTTTGGTGC
>DATIAR010000015.1:0-2823 GCA_035457865.1 Nitrosopumilaceae archaeon | reverse complement strand
TCCTTGTATTTTGTTATATCTTTTTCATCATCAATTACCTCAATGAATCCTTTTTCTGTTTTAAAATCTACAATAACATTTTTTCCATCTTTGAGAGTTAGCTTGTGATTGTATTCATATTTTATGTCCAAAAATGATAGCATCTCTGCTATAGAAAGCTCAGTTCTTGTTCTCAAGAGATTGCCCTTTCTATCGGTATATCTGAAATCAGAATCCAAAATTGCTGAACCGCTTGCCATTTGAAAATTTTTGATATTCTTCTGTATATAAATTCTGTACAGTAAAAAATCAAAAAATGAGTGACTGAATGTTTGTCTATTCTAATGAGTTTAGAATTCTTGCAAGATTGATATCGTTTTGAGTTATTCCCCCTGCATCATGGGTCGTTAAATCAACTTTGAGCTTATTATATACATTAAACCATTCTGGATGGTGATTCATTTTTTCTATATGTAGTGCTGCTGTACTCATGAACCCAAATGTCTCGATAAAGTCTTTGAAGACAAAATCTTTGTGTAGTTTTCCGTTGACTATGCTCCAACCTGGCAAATTTGCCAATTCTTTTTTGATTTGATCATCTGATAATTTGGTCAAACCCATGAATCATTTTATCTATTCCAGTATTTAACTATCAAAACATAGTAACTAACTTAGGGCGGATTTTTTACAATCTATGCAAATGTCAGATCTTGATAAACTACACAAAAAGATGAATGAATCAATTCAAAAAACAACTGATAAGAAAACAATAGGAATTGCTTTTTCAGGTGGTGTAGACAGCTCACTTTTAGCAAAACTCTGTACTGATCTTGGATATAACGTAACACTACTGACAGTAGGATTTGCAGGTTCTCACGACATTCAATTTTCTAAGGAAATATCTAACTTGTTTGACTATGAACATAAAATTGAAAAAATCTTATCAAAAACATTTCCCAAAGTAGCAGAACAGATCAAAAAAACAATAAAAACCGATAATCTCTCATGGAATGAAAATTGTATTGCGTTTTACTTTGTATCTAAACTTGCAAAGCGTAATGGTATTGATGAGGTACTCACAGCAAATGGAATTGACGAACTTTTTTGTGGCTATAATGCATACAGGGATGCAATAAAACATGGTGGAGATAGTGCTATGAATCTGATGGAATCAAAAATTGAAAATGAACTTAACATGATGAAAGCAGTTAACACCATTGCTTCAGAATTTGACGTTAGAATACTACAGCCATTTCTTTCAAAAGAATTTGTAACCTTTGCCAAAAAAATTCCAATTGAAAAAAAAATTCATGGACCTGATGATCTAATGCGAAAACATATTGTTCGAGATCTTGCTTTAAAGATTGAAGTTCCAAAAAAAGCTGCATTTAAACCTAAAAAAGCTCTTCAATATGGTTCTCTTATTCACAAAGCCTTGATGAAAATCAAGTAAATTTAGAACATGTTTTGTTTACCTTGTTGAAGACATTTCTGATTATGGTTCCAGATGCTCCCAGCTGATTTTCTGCAACAAAAACACTTTCTATCTCTTTTTTAGTTAGGTGCGCAGATATGGCCTTGTCATTTTTTACAGCATGTAAAAACTCCGTTCCTGAATCAGATGCTGCAAAAGCTACTCTCTGTATGTCTCTATACGCACTGAAGCGTGGCACGCCCTTTTTGATTAGGGCATCAAGTACAAACTCGGCAAAAATTTGGCCTTTTGTTACACCCAGATTTTTCTTTATTTTTTCCTTATTCACATAAAGGTCAGAAAGAATCTTTGTCATTGCTTCTAACATTTCATCCAACAAGATGGAACTTGTTGGGAGAGTAAATCTTTCATTTGCCGAATTTGATAAATCTCTCTCATGCCATAATGGTATATTTTCAAATGATACATTGATCTGACTTCGCAACATCTTTGAGAGCGAAGTTACACGCTCGCTTTTTACAGGATTTCTCTTTACTGGAACAGCACTGCTTCCCATCTGACCTTTCTTAAAAGGTTCTGCAACTTCGCCAATTTCGGTTCTCTGAAGATTTCGTATCTCCACTGCCATTTTTTCTAATGTAGCACCGATTAATGCGATACAAAACACATATTCCGCGTATCCTTCTCTCGAAACAACCTGAGTAGTGACATCTGCAGGATATAGTGAAAGTTTCTTTGCAACTCTTTTTTGAACCTCTAATGCTTTTGATCCCATAAGGGAACCGGTTCCAACAACACCAAGTGTCTTGCAGATCAAAACTCTCTTCTTACACTGTTCAATTCTTTCTATGTGTTTTGACATTTCCAAAGCCCAATTTGCAAATTTTAAACCAAATGCTATGATACTTGCATGTTGTCCATGAGTTCTTCCTACAGCTGGGAAATCCTTGAATTTCATTGCCAGCTTTGCTAAAATGATTGCTAGTCTTGCAACCTTTGGTTCTATGATTGCAAGCGCATCTTTAATTTGCATTGAAGTACTTGTATCTACTAAATCATTACTTGTCAGACCATAGTGTATCCAAGGCTTTGCATTAGGAGTACAAAGTTCGCTTAACGCTTCCACCAAAGCAGCAGTGTCATGATCACTTTTTGCTTCAAGCTGCTTTACTCGCTTTGTAGTGATTTTTCCAGATCTTGCCATTTTTGCTATGTTTTGTGCTGCTGCCTTTGGAATCATGCCTATTTCAGACTGAGATTCTGCTGCAGTTGCCTCTATCTCAAGCTGATAATAGATTTTCTTCTGATCATCAAAAATTTCACGCATTTCTTTGGTACCGTATCGTCCGCCATCAATTGGTAAAATAGGCATAATGAATTTGAACTGAATTAGGAAAATAAACCTACTT
>DATIAR010000014.1:0-3332 GCA_035457865.1 Nitrosopumilaceae archaeon | reverse complement strand
TTTTAATGGGAATTTTTAGTGTAAGAACACCATGAAGATATTTAGCTGAACTGACAGCCTCTTCACCTTCCTTTACATCAATTGGAAGTCTAATTTTTTTATCAATTTCATGCGGTCTTTGATGCCAGACCATCGTTCCATCATGATCTGTTTCTCTTTTTGCATTTATGGAAAGAATGTTTCCATTAATTCTCAATTTAATATCTTTTTTATCAAAACCTGGCAAATCAATTGTAACAATCAATGCATTTTCGTCTAACATTATATCTATAGGTGGTAATACAAACTCGTAAAATTCTCGCGATCTATTGCCTATTTCCTTTAACACTTCTTTTGCCATGTAGCGTACTAGACCCATTTTCTATAATAAAGTGTTTTTTTAGTTATAAACGTTGTAGATTCACAATTTATCTAGAACTCAATTAATTACAATTTGATGATAATCGTTTTAGAAGGATTTGACCAAGCAGGCAAAGGTACTCAATCAAAGCTTCTTGCTAAGGCCCTAAAGGCTAGAAAACTAAAATGCAAACTTTTCAATTTTCCTGATTATTCAACTCCTATAGGAAAAGAAATTAAACATTATTTGAGTGGAAAAAGAAAATTTCCACCACAAGTAATTCATTGTCTTCTTGCTGCAAATCGATGGGAAAAATCAAAAGAGATAGAGGACGCTCTTTCAAAAGACTATGTACTGATAATGAATAGATACTATCAATCAAATCTAGTTTATGGTATGGCAAATGGGCTTGAATTAGAATGGCTTTCAAATCTTGACGCAGGTCTTCCAAAAGAAAATCTGGTAATAGTCCTTGACGTGAAACCAAAAGAGTCTTTTGATCGTAAAAAAATTCGGCGTGATAAATTTGAAAAGAATAAAGAGTTTGCACAAAAAATCATTAACACTTATAGAATTCTAGCAAAAGAGCTTGGTTGGGAAATAGTAAATGCATCTCAAACTAAATCACAAGTTCACAAAGATGTAATGGAAGTTGTTCTAAGATATCTTTGAAGAAATGACAAAAAAATATCTTGAGATAGTTGATCCGATTCACGACTTTATCAGAATTTATGAGCCTGAGATTAACGTAATTGATACAGCTGTATTTCAAAGACTACGTAGAATAAGACAATTAGCAGGTGCACATCTTGTTTATCCAAGCGCTCAGCATTCAAGATTTGAACATTCTCTAGGTGTGATGCACATAGCTGGTCAAGCAGCTGGGGTGCTTAAGGATAAAGGATTTCTGAATTCAGATGATGTTGCAAATCTCAGACTTGGTGGACTTTTGCATGATGTTGGTCACGGTCCATTTTCACATCTATTTGAAGAAGTCTTACAAAAGAAAAAGAAAATCACACACGAAGAAATTGGTAAAAAGCTTATACTTCAAACTGAAATCGGAGATTTTCTCTCACAGTCTGGTTTTGATAAGAAGTTTCTAACACAACTTGCATTTGGTAATTCAAAACATCAATTCATGAATGAGATCATATCGGGTGGATTGAGTGCAGATATGATGGATTATCTTCCACGAGATGGATATTTCACGGGTGCAGAACATGCAAAAATTGATTTTAAAAGAATAGTTCAGTCTCTTGGCGTTTATGAAAAAAAACTTTCTCTTGACAAGTCATCTCTTTACTCATTTGAATCTATGATGATTTCACGATACCAAATGTTCAAAGCTGTTTACTTTCATAAAACTGTACGATCGGCCGAAGTGATGTTACTAGAATCAATGAGTCTTGCAGATAACGAACTTGAATTTACTTCATATGATCTTGATAATTACATTCAGCTGACAGACGAATTTGTTATATCAAAACTAATATCGCTGCCGCAAAAATCTTCAGATCTAAAAAGAGCAAGTAAACTTGCAAAAGACTACCAGCACCGTCGATTACTCAAATGCGTATTTGAAAAAATTCTTACACGTAAAGAAAAATTTGGTACAAAATCATCTGAGATAAGAAAAGAAATTTCCAAAAAATCGAAAGTAGATGAATCGGAGATTTTCATAGACATATCAACAACGCCGACTATTCCGCTCACACCATCTAAAAAAGAATCTCAGTCAATCATATTGACATCAAAAAAAGGCTCTATACAAAAAGAAGGCTATGAGCTACCAATTTCTGAGATTCCATTAGTATCTGCAATCTCAGGTTTTATGAACATGTTACGAGTTTATACTGCAGAAAAAAATAGAAAAAAGGTTGAAATTGCAGCACAGATCATCCTTGGTGAAAACAAATCATGAAAAAAAGAATCGTTATAAAATTATCTGGAAAGTTATTTGGATTTGATGACTCTAAAATCTTAAAGGATTATGCAGCATTTTTTGTAAGAATAAGCAAGTTTTGTCAACCAATTATAATAGCAGGTGGAGGCAAAATTGCAAGGCATTACATCTCCCATGCAAGATCATCAGGTGCCGATGAATCAACATTAGACGAATTAGGAATAGAAGTATCAAGATTAAATGCAAAACTCTTGATTTATGCAATGCAAGAAAAGGCATACCCGCATCCGCCTACTAATCTAAAGGAAGTATCACATGCAGCTGATAGTGGTCTTATTGTAATAACAGGCGGTCTACATCCTGGTCAGAGCACAAATGCAACCGCTGCACTTATCGCAGAGAAAGTTCGCGCTTCAATATTTTTGAATGCAACAGACGTAGACGCAATCTATGATTCAGATCCTAACAAAACCAAGAATGCAAAAAAATTCAAACGCATCGAGCTTACAAAACTACGTAAGATGCTCGTGCATCAAGAATCACTTGCGGGTGGTTATGACTTGATGGATATAGTAGCATTAAAAGTGATTGAAAGATCAAAAATTAAAACGCGAATAATAAAAGCAGATATCAAAATTCTAGAAAAAGCAATAAAAGGTTCACCAGAAGGAACCGAAATTATACTAGTCTGACTTTTCCAGTATATTCAGGAATTCCTGCAGCAACAGCTTTTTTCAAAATCTCACGTGCATCATTTTCTTCTAAAACCTTGGACTGTGCTTTTGCATACCCTTCTTCATCAACTATAACAGTAACCCACCCCTCATGTTTGTTAACAACTGCAACAAATTCTTGTTCTCCAACTGGAACAAATTTTCCTTCTGATTTTTTTACAGTAAGTGTTAGCATAGCAAATCCTGCATGGTTGAAAAGATTCATTTGAGATTTTCTTGCTCTTTCTTGACCTATCCTAACTGCTTGATGATATTGCACAAAATTATTTTCTAAAGTTTTAACTATAAGCCTTTTCAACTCAACATTTAAGAGAAGAACAAACTTCCTTAGTTCATTGAATAGAAAACCTCT
>DATIAR010000013.1:0-14122 GCA_035457865.1 Nitrosopumilaceae archaeon | reverse complement strand
GTTTTTGTCATGACTCAGATAAACAAATATGGTTTATAAAGATCGGTTTAGTTTTTCTTGTGTTTTTCTAAATCACGCTTTAGAACAGCATTTTCTTTTTTTAATTGCTCGTTTTCTGATTGTAACGAGTCAACAATGTTTGTTTTTGAATGCATTGGATGACCTGGTCCAAATTGGTTTGATGGAGCCAAATCAAAGAGTCCAGACGCATATTGCTGAAACATGGTATGAAAGTCAAACAGTCTTGCAAGCATTGAAGTATTGTCACGAATTATCTCGTCTTTGAGCTTGCTTGTTTTTGATATTCCGATATTACGAGTAGCTACACTTGGTGGAAGCCTTGGAAATGCAAATGGAGAATTTGTCATAGACATATCTAATCCATAGATCTCAAACATTCTTTTTGGATAAAGATTCCACATACTATCTTTCATTTTTGTGCCCCTTATTTCACTTTTCCGTACGTATTTTTGTGTGTTAGATATATGAAGATGTCAATCAGGACTCGGTTTTAATCAAATCCAGTTGATCGCTGATCCTTATAGAAGGTAATGATCTACATCAATGAAATGGAAAAAACAATATCAAAACGTTGTATAAAGTGTAAAAAAAATATTATTTCTAATGAGTTATACAAAATAGTAATGTATGTTGTTGGAGAAGAGTTTACCGATCATCATTATGAGCACATAGAATGTCCTGACAGATTCACGATCTAGCCAACATGAGCGTAAATCCGATAAATTTTTCCAGTTTCCCTATCGCGATAATTCCATTGACCAAGTCCTTCAACTTCTTTGAAAGATTGTTTTAGCGTTGGATGAAGTTTTTCATAAACATCTTCGCCAATTAAAATCTGATTAGGTTTAGCAAGGCTTGTGATCTTTGCTGCTATGCTCATTCCAGGACCAAGTATGTCTACATGTGAATTTAATTCATCCCCGCCATACCGAACTATTGTATTTTCGCCAAAATCCATTCCAATCTTCACGCGAAGATCAGGATAGTCATATTCGTTAAGAATTGGATTTATTCCTCGTTCAATTACAGATATCATTGATTTTGCACAATTAATTGCATTATCTGCTGCAACAAGAGGGTTTTCCTGAGCTACAAAATAACCTATTACTGCATCTCCAACAAATTTTAACACATACCCATAATGGTGTCTGATAACGAATCCCATTTCTTGGGAAAATGAGCTTATGATTATAGCTAATTTTTCAGTTGGTAGTTCTAGCGTCATTTGTGTAGAACCGACTAAATCAACATAGACTATGATCATTTTTACTTTGGATGAAACATGTTCCCGTAAAAACTTGTCAGAATCATCTTTGAAATACTCATATTCATAGCCTTTTTTCAGCGAACTCCAGACTCGTTTTTGTACTTCTTTTATAAGATTCTCTATATCTATTGTCTCAGAACGAGTGCCGCCAAGCATCATATCTACGATGTCCTTTGTTTTCATCTGAGACGGATCTTCAGTTGCATCTTTGCTCATAACCAATCATACTTTTAAGCCCTATTCAAGTGGGAAGTTTACTCCACAAACTGGACATTGTGCACGTTCTCCTTTGTATTTAAGGTCAAAATATTGAATTATTTCAACATCACAATTCCAGCAAACTATCTTTTTGTACGATGTTTTAGCCAAATCCTTTCTTTTTACAGAACATCTGATATTTAAAGCACATATCAGATTTATGTGACTTGTAAAAAAAGAAACATTATGCAAATCCCATCAAAATCTTCCGATCAATTTATTAAAACGATGACTCAAAAAAGTGAGAAAATAAGATCAGCCTTTTTAGAAAAGATCATAGCCTCAACAAGAAGCATACCGGTAAAGGTCATGCTTGGAGATAACACATTGGTCGATCAGACTACGTTTGATCCCGCATTGGTAAGGCTATACTATCAAGAAATATTAAAAAAAACCCCAGATTGGAAAACATATGGGATCACAGTAGTCAACGATAAAGATTTAAGACGACTTTTTTTTAAATCTGAGATACAAGAAGGAAATTATCTTCTTTCTTGCCACGTGTCATTACAATATCATGCGTTGTTATACTATAAACCAGATCATAGAGTCATAGAAATACAAAAAGAGATATCCGAAATAATTGATAAAACAAAAAATCTTGAAACGGAAGTTTCTGAACAAGGAAACAAAATGATTCAAGAAAAACTAAAAGAAATGGGTCAAGAAAATGTTGATCAGCAAAAACTTTTTGAGATATTTTTTCAAAATAACGAACTTGCAAATACTCTTGCTGATAAGGTATTTTCAAGTGCGGATGAGAATTTTCAAAAATTGTCAAAAAGAAAATCAGATTTATTCAAAGAACTAGATAATTTGTTAATTGAGATATATCATACATCGCCAGTCATGATCGACGAAATGAGAATGATTGCTGCAGAAGAAGGCTGTTTATGTCATTTTGATCTTGAATACATGAAAAAAGGTGCAAAGGAAGGCAATTTTGATCCAGCAAAAATTTCATCCAAAGTCAAAGAGAGTCTATTAAAAAGAATGGATGAGATTTTATCGGCTTTATGATTTTATATCTTTTGGCAACATTTATGTTGTAATTATTACGACCAATTCTGTTGAACCTTTCATACGAAGATATTGTTACATCCCAAAAAATTCAGGGGCGAGTAATACGTAAAACGCCAATGTATCTGTCTGCAACGTTTAGTCATATGACAGGTTCTAAAGTTTATTTAAAATCAGAACACTTGCAGAAAACTGGCTCATTTAAGGTCAGAGGTGCATATGCAAAAATACATTCATTATCAAAAGATGAAAAGAAAAAAGGAGTGATTGCTGCTTCTGCAGGGAACCATGCTCAAGGCGTTGCATTTGCCTCCTATCTTGAAAACATTCCATCTACAATTGTTATGCCAGTAAATGCATCTCCTGCAAAAGTTGCGGCTACAAGAGCATATGGTGCAAAAGTAGTTTTAGAAGGAACTATCTACGATGAATCTTGGTCAAAGGCACTTGAGATTGCTAACAAAACTGGCGGTCAAATAATACATGCCTTTGATGATCAAAAAGTAATTTCTGCACAAGGAGTAATAGGACTAGAAATCATGAAGGATTTGCCAAATGTAGACGAGATTTATCTGCCAATAGGAGGAGGAGGTCTAGCTGCAGGAGTTTTACGTGCAATAAAAACAAAGAAACCCAAAGTAAGAGTCATCGGAGTGCAATCAAGTGCATTTCCTGCTATGAAAAAATCCATTGAATCTGGGAAACTAGAATCGGTGGAAGGGAAAAGGACCATCGCTGATGGAATTTCTGTCAAAAAACCAGGCGAATTCACATTTAAAATAATCAATGAGTTAATAGACGACATCGTTCTTGTAGATGATTCTCAGATAGTCAAAGCAATGTTTCTTTTAATGGAGAGAACCAAGATGGTTGTAGAACCTGCAGGAGCTATTAGTTTGGCATATCTGCTGGATAAATCTCCAGCAAAGGGTAAAAATGTAGTTTCAATACTTTCAGGTGGTAATGTAGACATGTATTTACTAGGTCAAATAGTAGCAAAGGGACTAACTGAGATGGGAAGAATGGTAAAGATTTCAATATTGTTGACAGATAAGCCAGGAGCACTCAAGGAAGTAGTTGATCAAATATCATCGTTGAGTGTAAATATTGTCGAGGTAATTCATGATAGATTAAGCTCAAGTATACCAGTAGGTACTGCAGGTGTAACATTAAGCTTAGAAACCGAAGACCAAAAACATGCTGAAAAACTAATATCTTATCTTAAAGAGAAGAAAATTCAGTTTAAGATAATCACCTAGAATTATTTGTGTTCAAAGTTTCAGTCTATAATAATCCCATCTATCAGGAGAGAATTCTTTGACACATTCAATTCTTTCGTTCCTTTCAATTCTTTTTTGAATCAATTCTCTTAGTGCAAAACTAGTCAAAAATTTGTATCCTTTTGCCTCCGCTTGAATTGTAAATAAAAGACGCATTTCATGACCTCCACCTTGACCATAATATCCTGTTTTCAGTGCAATTGGTTCGAGAAAAATGGTATTGAACATTCCATAGTTTTTATCAAAATTTTGTGCACGATGTTTGTAATCTTCTAAGGGACCGCCCTTTGCAAAACCTACTATTGGACCTTTTTCGTGTCCCACTCTCAAAGTATTAAGAATGGTATTTGGATCTCTTATTGATTCTGCAAATTCTTCTTTCTTAAACTGATGAGGTGAAGGTGATTCATCATATATCATGCGCAACGTTTGGATAAATTCTTCATTCTGTCTTGTTTTGGGTGTTTCGATCACAGGGAATAGTTTGACATTTTCATATACTAGAGAAGCTTTGATCATTAACTCTTCCTCTCTTAATTTCATAAAGGCTAAAACATTATCCATAAATAATTTTCTCATTTGTTTTGGAAGAGCGTTCAGTACATGATCACACATCTCTGAATCATTATTCAAAAGATCTTCAAAATATGCTACAGATCTTCTTGCTAAAACACTAGGATGCCAGGATAGTGCAAATGCATTCCTATTTGCCAATTCTAGTGCATGATTAAAATTTCCGAGAGAATAACCACCAATTCTATCTACAACAGAAAGAAACCATCCTAGTTTTTTATAATGTTCTTTAACGTTTGAATCATTTTTTGCTAAATCTGATAAGGATAGATACTCTTCAATGTTTTTTTCTGCCTTTTCTTTTAATTCTCCACTCCACGGATATGTTGTTCTAAGAATCAACGCGGCAACTATATTTACATCAAGATTTGCATCCTTTAAAAATCCAAGTACTTTTTCATCCGTTTTTACAAAATTTACTGCAACGTCTTCATGTGGTTTCTCTACTATTTTTTGTGAATTATAATCATGGAAAAGTGCAGCGAAGTAAAGATATTTCATGTCTTCTAAAGTGATATAATTTTGAAGACTTTCCCATTGAGCAGCAACTAATGTGACATATGTTACTTCTAACTCGTGGAGTATATAGTGATACCCATAGTAATCCTTGCCCCGTCCCGCTGCTTCAAATGATGAAATCGTATAATCCAGTATTTTAGAATAGCATGGTGAGTCTAATCCGTTTTTAGACAGCACCTCTAAAATCTTTTCTTTTAAATTATCAGATTCTATGAGCTGTTGCAATAGTACAATTTTCCTTTTTTTGATTACATAAACATTTTACAATGTTTGTAAATATTTCAGATTTTATACATTAGTTAGCAATTAATTTCATAACATACTATCCATTGTAGACGTATCTACGCTCCCCTCTGCTTTCGGGGGCATTTTCCACGTCTACAAGAATAAACTCTTTTTTACTCTCTAAAAAGTTCTCGCGTGGTCCTCGTTTATTTTCATGAATCTCTTCATATTCTTCAAGAGAGAGCTTTACTCTGTTACCAATCTCTGCTTCTAAATTCATGTCTTTTACAATTTCTTTGTATCGTGGCATAATTACACCACTAAATACCATCGCACTGCTGCCACTCCCATAGGAACCAAATCCAACTCTTTTTCCATCAAGATCCGTTCCTTTCTGAAATTCAAATTCTAGACTACTACGAAATCCGAGATATAATGAAGCCGTGTAGAGATTGCCAATCATTTGTGATGCAATAAGAGAGCTCGATAATTTTGTATCATACGTTTCTTGAAATTCTTCTGTCTTTGTAAATTTTTTAGTGAACTCATGATCTTTTGTCATAAATTCAGTATCTGCAAGAACTGATTCAATTGTTCCGCGTGGATCTTTTGGAGTTGGTTCTTCCATTCCGATTTTTTCAATTATTTTCTTCCATCTTGGAAGTTTACGCCATTCATGTCTTAACAAATATGCAAGAGCCTTCTTTCCCATGTTGCTATATGGAAGATGCATATTAAGAAAATCAATATGATCCAAAATGGTTTCGCCTTCTTTTAGTTTGATCAAACCAGTAGAAAGTACCTTTTCTTTGTATGCCATTAATGCCTTCTTTACTTGAATCAAATAAAGTAAGTTTGAATATTGTCCGTGTACAATTGGTGTTTCCTTTCCAAATGGTCTGTAAAAATCATATTCATTTTTAATTGAGGTAGATGTGACTTTTGGATCAAATTCTAAAAGTCGTGGATTGTCATTAACAAGCATTGCTACAGCCCCAGCACCTTGTGTATACTCACCACTTGAACCCATGTCGTATTTTGCAATGTCTGAGACAACAACTATTGCAGATTTTCCACCTGCTTCTCCAGCTCTTATCCAATTAGAATTATCATATAGTGCATAAGAGCCACTAACACATGCAAATTTGCATTCTATGCCACCACAATGCTCAAAGCTACCATCTCCATACACTTGTTCGAGCATTCCTATGACGTATGAGTTCATTGCCTTTGACTCATCAAGAGATGATTCAGTTGCTACATAGAGACGGCCTATGTCTTTTGGAGAAATCTTGTCTCTCTGCATTATACGTAAACACGCATTTGCTGCCATACATGCAGGATCTTGATTTGTATCAACGATAGCCATTTTCGATATGCCCAATCCGCGTTGAAGCTTATCTGGATCCATTCCACGTGCCTCTGCAAAATCCCGTGCATCAAGAAATAGTCTAGGAATGTATATGGCTATGTCATCTATTCCTACAGTCAACAGCTACCACCTTCGTTATTACGAATATAAGCATTTTGAGGTCAAAATAGATATAAGTAAATTGTAATTTTTATTCACATTAGATAGCATACACAGATAATTTTTTTATTTTTTAAGCTGTGACTCAAAGATTTTTTCAAATACTTCATAAGGTTGAGCGCCACTGATCTTGGTCACTGTATTATCCGGTCCAATAACAAAGAAGGCAGGAGTGCCAGTTATTCCTAGTGCTCTTGCATCAGAATTGCTTTGTTCTATTACAGGGCCGTATCTCCCATCTAACATACATTCTCTAAAAGACCCTTCATCAAGTCCTATCTGTTTAGCAAATTTAAGGAGATTGTTAGATGACGCCCAGCCATTATTTTCACCTGTCCAATGATTATATAAAACATCATGATATTCCCAGAATTTTCCTTCCTCGTTTGCACAATGAGAAGCATGTGCTGCATTAATAGAATCTGGGCCAATTATTGTGAAATCTTTAAAGATCATCTTCACTTTTCCAGTATCTACATAATTTTTCACAATTCCTGATTCAGTATTATGAAAGAATCTGTTGCAGTAAAAACACTGATAGTCTCCAAATTCTACCAAGGTTACAGTTGCGTCTGGAGAACCAAGCACTGGTGTAGCTTTAGCCGAAAAAAGTGATAATTCTATCTTACTATCATTTTCTTTTATTTGTGGCGGATTGTCGGATGTGATAATCTTTGCAGAAGGATTATCATTTTCTGACACATCAAAATCTGATACAAAAAATGCACCTAGAATAGAGATTGTAGCAATAGATACTCCTATTCCAAGTGAGGGAATATGGACATGCATTGGCATCAGCACGTTTTTGCAGATATTTAGTTGTTCTCACAAGTATCTAAATAAAGAGGCACAATTATCAAAAAAATCATGAAGAAAGTTTTTGTTAACGGTTATGGTGCGATTGGAAGCAGAATAACACAGTTCATTGCAGGAGATCCAGATATCGAATTATTAGGTGTTGGCAAGTATTCACCTGATGAGAAAGTCACAGATGCGATTTCAAGAGGATTCAAAGTATATGTACCAAAAGCTAAACTTGACGCTTTTAAAAATTTCAAAGTCACAGGCACCATAGAGGAGGCACTTGATAAGTGTGATTTAGTGATAGATGCGTCACCCGGAGGACAAGGTCACGTCAACAAAAAAACATTGTATGAATTAAAAAACGTTAGAGCAATTTTCCAAGGGGGAGAAAAAATCACAGGTGAGAAAGCAGTTGCAGACATGATTTTTAATTCTCGCGCAAATTACACAGATGCGTTCGATAAAAAATATGTAATGCAAGGAAGTTGCAACGTCACTGGGATAGGACGAATTCTACAACCACTTAAAGAAAAATACGGTCCAAAAATAAAGAGATTTGATGCAATTCTTCTTCGACGTTGGGCAGATCTAGAAGATTCTAAAACTGAAGTCAAAGATTCAATCGAGTGGACCCGAAAACCACATCACAATGAAGATGTAAAAAGCTACATGGGAAAAGACACTCCCTTATTCATACGTGTATTTAAGGTTCCAACAAGACAAATGCATGTTCATTTAATGGATATTAGATTTAATGATAATGCCCCAAAATCATCAGAAATTTTAGATCTATTCAAAGATGAATACGGTGTTGCTATTTTGTACACTGCCAAAGGTACAAAAGACATCCGTGATTTTGCAGAATCAATAAAGTTTAGTTTCAAAGATACAAATATGATTCACATTCATGCAGATCTTTTAGAAATACAGGATGATGTAGTCAAACTCACTTATTCTGATGATCAAACAGGCATTGTAGTTCCAGAAAATCATCTTTTGATGCAAGCAATGCTTTTCAAGAGAAATGCTGAAGATGCATTCAAACATACTGAAGAACTATTTCACATGAAAGAGAAAAAACGAATGCTTGAGGAACATTTCAAGCCACAACCATAAACATATACTTAAAAACCAGAAACTATCAATTCTCTCAGATAAGATTCTACATTGAGTGGTACAGATAAAATTGGCAAGACACAGGATAATACCGCAATTTTAAACAAGGGACAACGTGCTGCTAGACAATCAGTAATTACACTTGCCTGCATAGGCGTAGCTGAGATCACAATATCGCTATTCACTGGAAGTATCACTCTGACTGCAGATGGTATTGACTCCATGGCTGATTCAATGATTTCATTTATTGTCTGGTTTGGCATTTTGATGGTAAAAAAACCAAAAAGCAGCATATTTCATTTCGGGTACAGAAAAGTAGAGGTGCTGGCAGCATTCATTGCAGCAATTATTATTACTATTTTAGGTGCCTTTATTGCGTTTCATGCATTTCAAACGTTGTACGAACCAAGAACAATTCATTATCCTGAGATAACAATGGTAACACTGGTAGCTGCAGGAAGTATTTCTTTACATAGAGCGTTTTTGATCAGAAAGGTAGCTATAGAGTCTAATTTAATTTCGTTAAAGCTTGACGCAAAGAATTCGATCAAAGATGGTACCTCGTCGTTTGTAGGATTCATCAGTGTTATTGCTGCCACTTATTTGGGGTTTGTCTTCATGGATGCAATAGGTGGCATGATTATAGCTGGATACATCTTTTTTATGGCATATACCGCAATTAAGGAATCAGCATTAGTATTAGTTGATGCAGTACACAATCCACAGATGACTGATAACATTAAGACAATCATAGCAGAAAAATTCAAAGTTAAAACTAGTGATATTTTTTTAAGACCAGTTGGTCACGAATTTAATGCAGAAATTCACATCATTTTACCAAATGAAACAAGACTTGACGAAACAAGTAGGCTTGTTAAAGAAATTTCAAGCGTAATAAAGGATGAACTCCAATTGGCTCGTGTTGTGATAGTGCCAGAACCAGAACATCAATAAATTAGGTTCTTGGAGGATTTGCGAATTTGTTATTTGGATTTTTATGATAATCTACAGGAATGCTAGAATCTTTTTGTCGTCCTGTTAGAATTCCAACTACTGCATCATCTTTTTTGATTATTCCTTCATCAGTTAATTTTTTCACTCCTGCAGGAACTGCACCTGATGCCATCTCGCAGTCAAATCCATTTAGACCTACAAGTGCCATTCCGTCCATCATTTCCTGATCGGAGACTTGAGTAACAACACCATTTGTAAATTCTAGTGCTCTTAATCCTTTCAATATGTTAGCCGGTTTTGCTATTTGAATAGCAGTTGCTTTTGTTTTTGGCCTTATTCCATTTTCATCCATGTATGAATAGAATTTTTTTATTATTTCAGTATCTGGATTACCTTTATTCCAACGTAGTTTCGTTTCTTCAAACTTTCCATTATAAAGAGTATGCAATGTATTTGCACCCTCAGAGTTGACTACAGCTATGCGAGGAATTTTTTTTATCCATCCCCAATCATATAATTCCATTAAACTTTTACCACAACTAGATGTATTTCCTAGTGCACCGCCAGGATATACAATCCAATCTGGGGGATTCCAATCAAGTTGCTCTAATGCTCTAAATATGATAGTTTTTTGTCCTTCTATTCTGAAAGGATTTACGGAGTTTACAGTATATCCACCAACTTCACTTGCTTTTTTTAATGATGTTGATAAAGCGTCATCAAAATTTCCTTTTATCTCAATTACTTGTGCGCCAAATTGAAATGCTTGACTTAGCTTTCCTGGAGCAACCTCTCCTGCAGGAATATAAACATCACATTCTATGTTTTCGTTTGCTGCATACATTGCAGCTGAAGCCGACGTATTTCCTGTAGAAGCACAAATTATTTTTTTTATGTTAACAAGTTTTGCGTGAGTCACAGCAGTAGACATTCCATTATCCTTAAACGAGCCGCTTGGATTATAGCCCTCAGGTTGAAGCCAGAAATTTTCGTGTTCTAGTCCTACAAAATCCGCGACTTTTGACATGTGATACGGTTTTGATAGTCGGCCTTCAGCACCATCCATAGATACAAGATATTTAGAACATGCTTCGATATCTTCGGTGTCTATCTGACAAAAGTTAAGTAGTTCTCTAAATCTCCAGACTCCACTTTCGTTAAAAATATTATTAGCATGGTTTCTTCTTTTGTAGAATGTTTCTTTAAGTGTAGATGATGGATGTGTTTTGTATTTTACGTCAAGTAAATGACCACGATCGCATTCTATTCTTATATCCGAAATAGAATATTCCAGACCGCATTTTGGATCTATGCATTTTTGAGATACGGTTTGCATTATCTGATGATGAAGTCAAGTACTTATTTAAATCTAGAATTGCTCTATTTTTTTGGTCCAGAACGGGTATGGAAATTAATGCAACACTTACATTCTTTTACAATACACTCTTTTTCAGAGACATGACCACAAATGCCGCATTCGCAATGAGTTTGCACATGTGATATTATGGTTCACAAGATATAACCATGCAACGAGTATTTTTCTGATTTTTGACTCAAGAAATTATTACTTTTTTGATTTCTTCACAGTCTTGTGCGCCTTACCTGAATCTTTGCTTGGTTTTGTACTTGTTTCAGGTTTTTTTGATTCAGCCGCCTCTTTTGATTTCTCTTCAACTACCTTCATGATGGCTTGTATTACCCCATCCAAATCGCTGTCTGAGACTTCTGGCTCTACGTAAGTAGCAAGTTGATTTATGGTGTTAGAAATTGCTGAACTAACTTCTTCAAAGCTCTCAGGATCCTCATATGCTGCATTATAAAGTGCCTTAAGACGCCTAGCTTCCATAATTGATTGGTCAGTAAGTCTTAGATTGAATTTTTTTCCATTTACAGTGATCTCTTGAATTATCATGTCTGCACTTTTCACCCTGCTTTCATAAAGGTTTCTGTGTGAAAACAACTAATAACAGAATATGACTGGTCAATTTTGGTTGGAAAGAAAAATCGCAACTAAAGCTCAAAGGTATTTTGCAACTGGGGTAAGCATGATCACTTCTACTGGCCATTTTGGAAAGAATGTCATGGCGGCTGAATGGACAATGCAGATTTCATATGATCCACTTCTTATTGCAATTTTTTTGCATGAAAGCTCAATTACACTAAAAAACATACGCAAGACAAGAGAATTTGGAGTAAATGTTGCTTCTGAGACACAGTCAACACTTGTAAATATAGCTGGAGGATATTCTGGATCTGAAATTGATAAGTTAAGGGTTAAAAATTCTTTCACATTACTAAAATCAAAATATATCAAGGCTCCAATGATAGCAAATTGTATAATAAATGCAGAATGCAGGTTGATTTCTATTAAAAAATTTGGAGATCATTTCATGGTAGTTGGTAGAGTAATTACTATGAAATATGATAAAACAAAAAAACCATTATTGTATCATGCTGGCAAATATTATCAAATAGGCTTACTAATAGAGCCATTTAGGCAAAAAGTCAGAATAAATAAATCCACATTTGAATGGTTTTCTAAAGAAGCTGAAGGTAAATTCATCCTAAAATGTACTGGAACTGTGATAAAATCAGGTAGAAAAATTCTAATTTTAAAGTATGTTAGAAACAACATGACTTATGAGACAATCCCATATCTGAAACCAAAACACGGTTTCAACTATTTGCAATCAATACAAAAATATCTAAAAGACGTGGGACTTAAAGTCAAGTTAAAACCTAGACCAATCATGAAAAGACTAATTCTTGAATATAAAGACCGAATTCAAAGAATAAATTTTGTCATATTTGAAGGAACTATACGTGGCATTTCATCACAAACTTTATTGCGAAAGAAAAATGACAAATTATTAAAAGCATTTTGTAATTAGATTACAATATAATCTAATGCTACTGCATCACTTATCAAGAGCGTATGGCGTGTACTTAGAATATAACCATTTTTGACATCTGTAGTTTGTATCCATCTGTTTGTTGAGCTGTAATGTCTTTTTTCCTTCATTTCTTTTTCGATTTCTTTTAAATCAAATTCAGCTTCTTCGATTTGTTGTGTTTGTAGATGCTTTATTGTTACAAGAATTTTTTTGACTTTAATTCTAATTCCAAATTTCCAGTTATGATCAGATGCGTCATCTTCCACTTCAAGTAATTTTATTTTGATTTCTTTAGTGCCTAACGCATCATGGCTTATGAGACTTCGCTCATCTACAAAATCTTCAAAACTCATAAGTTATTTTCAAGGTAGGTATTAAAGAAGGATTCGATGCTAGAGGTCAGTTTTTTAATACAAATGGCATTTGATAATCTTCTAGATCCAGTATTCGTCTCTTGCCATCCACAAGAGCATAAGTTTCTCCTTCATAGGTGCATACGAAATCAGTTATCTTGTTTGATTCATCCCAAGTTTTGTAAAATTCTCGTAGTTGCCGATGTTCATATTTTCCTGTATCTATTCTCTTTTTAGAAAGAAACTTGAAGGCGATTATCGTTTTTCTTGTCTCATACAGATCAAAGGTATGTATCCATTTTAAACATCGAATAATTTGATCATGTGGAACTTGCAACGTATTGCCAGTACCAGATTTTGCCTCGATTGTAAATATAGTATTCTCCTTGCTACTCACGGCTAGTATATCTGGCAATGCCACACTAGGTGAGCCAAGTCTAAATGCTTTCCAACCATCTAATGCATTAAATCGTTTTACTAAAGTGTCTTCCCAGGTATACCCTCGTTGCCTTCTTGTTCTTGCGATCTTTTTGTTACGTTCTGAAGTAAGATGGTCTTGTGTTTTTTGAAATTTTGATTTAGTTATTTTTTTAATGTTATTTTGTATTTTTAATACGGCCAAATTCTTAACTGACTCTTTATTAAAAGACAATATGATCACCTTATCTTTTTGCATATAGAATAGTTGGTAATTATGTGATTACCAAGCTAAAATTTGACATAATGCTCAAGTATGGCATAATTCACATATCAAAAATTGATTCATCTTAAAATTATTCTAATTGAAAAACGAATTTTTCATTTCCATTATAACTACATTTTACCAATTTAAGAGCTTGACCAATTACAGGCACAACCTTACATTCTAAGGAACCCATTATTCGTATTTGATTTTCAAACTCTGCTATGCAAAAAACAGTCTCATCTGTTTTTGAAAATTCAACGACTCTGCCAATGCATGAGATGGGCCTCCAACATACCTCACCAAAACACATATCACAATAATCATTTGGAGGCCATACTAATTTTTTACATTTTTGGCATTCACTACAAACAAATTTCCCTTCTTTGAGCTCTTCTTCGAACTTTGTCATGATTGCATAATAAGTACCGACGAGGATGTTGCCGCAGCCGACATATTTTGAACTAGCCCTACATTTGCATGCGGTATTTGTCTTTTTCCAGCTTTACCTTGAAGTTGTTGGCCAATTTCTGCAATTTGCGCTATCCCAGTTGCGCCTAGTGGGTGTCCCGCACCAATGAGTCCTCCACGCGGATTTATTCTTCTGTCTTGTGTTTCATACAAA
>DATIAR010000012.1:0-15274 GCA_035457865.1 Nitrosopumilaceae archaeon | reverse complement strand
AGCATATTTTGAAAAAGTAATCAAGGCTTATAAAAACCATGCATGGGTATTTGCATAATGCGGGAGTCGCCCAGCCTGGCCAAAGGCGCTAGCTTGAGGGGCTAGTATCTTAGGATTTCGAGGGTTCAAATCCCTTCTCCCGCACTACTTTTCTTAAATATATAAAACGAATTTAGATTTGTCTTAAATGATAAAAAACGGATATCAAAGATAAATCTAAAAAAAATCAAAATAACAAGAAGTGAAAACCATGATTTGTCTAACATATTTTTTAAAATCAGTTCTTGTTCTTATTTATTGCATCAATAAGAGCAGAACGACGTATTTCTTCTGTCACAGCTGCTCTTGCATCTTCTATAAGAATTCTGTTTACATCAAGCTTTCTACGAGTTTCATTTATTAATTTATCATATATGGCAAAAGGATACAAAAAAAGATACAGATTTTCCATTATTTCAAAAAATTTTCTAGCTTCATTTGCCTTTCCCACCCTAATACTATCATAAACCAGTCTTTTTAGCTCACCAACACAATCAAGTAGACCAAGAATGTATGATTCTCCTCTTACTCCAAGTGATGTTGCTGATGGGATGTCTGATTTTTCAACTATGGATATAAACGCAAACGCCTCAACAAGTTCTTGTTCTGCTGTAAGGATGTATCTATAAAGTTCGCTTCTTGATCTCTTTCTTATCTCATCTAGTAGTTTCTTGGCGTGTTCAGCTTTTTTTCTACCTGCTTTAAGGTCTGATTTATGAATCGAAATTATGGATTGGCTACAAAGAAGTATGACTTCTCGAGTGTTTTTTATTAAATATTCTCGAGAATCTTGCAAGTCATTCAATGATTTTGAAATTTTTGATAGGGATGACTTTACATTTTTTAATGACATGCCAACCATAAATAAAAAACTAAGATAAAGCCGTTTGGTAACGCCCTTATTTGACCAGTTTTTGAATTATTGTATGGAAATAACTGTAAAACAGATGATGCAGATTGAAGAGAACGGTCACCAAATGGGATTTCCAAGAAAAATGATGATGGAAAATGCGGGTGCGGCAGCAGTGCGATATATTGTAGAAAAATTTCCAAACATTTCATCAAAAAAAATATTGGTATTTGCAGGACTTGGCAATAATGGCGGAGACGCATTTGTTGCAGCTAGGCATCTTGCAGGATATGGTGCTGATGTTAAAGTAATATTGCTTGGAAACCCTGAAAAAATAAAGACTGAGGAAGGAAGAATAAACTGGAAACTTCTTGAAAAAATGAATTCATTAGATTTGATTGTCGCTTCTGATATTCATGGATTGGATTTGGAAGCGGATATCATAATAGATGGAATTTTAGGAACAGGAATCTCTGGTAAAATAAAAGAGCCACATGCATCTGCAATAAACATGATAAACAAATCAAAGGCGTTCAAACTTGCTTTAGATGTACCGTCAGGACTTGATCCTGATACGGGAAACATTGACGACAAATGTGTTAAAGCAGATACAACCATAACTTTTCATAAGATGAAAGTTGGCATGCCAAAACGAATGGATATGTGTGGAATCATTCTTGTGGAAAAAATTGGCATTCCTCTGGAAGCTGAGGTTGGTGTGTTATGAAAGTTTACCAATTTGAAGTTGGTGATATGCAGAATTTCACATACTTGCTTGAAGATGAAGATACTGGGGAGGCCATAATAATCGATCCTTCATGGGACCTACCAGATGTAATACAGACCATAGAAAGAAACAACATGAAAGTAAAGTACATTGTAAACACACATTATCATTTTGATCACACCATAGGAAATGACTTTATGATAAAATCAACAGGAGCAAAAATAATCCAACACAAAGAATCTACATTAAAAAATGACATAAAGGTATCGGATGGGGACAAGATCAAATTCGGAAATTCTGAGATTACAGTTTTTCATACACCAGGACATTCAAAAGATAGTATCTGTCTAGTCGGTGACGACAAAATCTTTTCTGGTGACACCCTTTTTGTAGGTAATTGTGGAAGAGTTGATCTTCCTGGTGGTAACGCAAGGGAACTTTACCATAGTCTTTTTGATATAATCAGTAAAATGAATGAAAACTATGTGCTTTATCCTGGTCATAATTATGGTTCATCTGTTTCATCAACCATAGGTAAAGAAAAAAAGAACAACTTTGTACTGCAGCCAAGAACTGAAGATGAATTTGTAGAATTTATGAATAGTGAGTGATTTGTGAAAGACATAGAAATTTTTGGAAATGTGGAAAAAGGAAACGATTTTATCAAAAAAATTCAAAATAAAAAATTTGTATTTTCATTTGTCACATCTTATACTTGTACTTGCGAAATTCCTGGAATAACAGTAGCTGGAGCTAACCCCAATCTACTAAAGTTCACCTCTGCAGCAGACGCTGAATTTCTTCATTATGGATACTGTAAAAGTATTGACGCCATTCCTATGACTCCTGATGGCAAGCCTACTCCGGCTATTCTCACAAAAGTTGCACTTGAAGCCTCAAGCATACCTTGTTTTGTAATCAATGCAGGAAGTAAAATTACTCCAAAACTTCCGTTCTTAGAGCTTGGGTTGGAACCAGGAAAAAACATTTTGCAGGAACCAGCACTTGAACAAGATCTTACGAGAAAAGCAGTTGAACAAGGAAGAATAATAGGACGATCTCTTGGTTCTTCTACTGATTGTCTTATAATAGGAGAAAGCATTCCCGGCGGAACCACAACTGCACTTGGAGTGTTAAGAGGATTTGGACTACGAGCTTCTGTTAGTAGTAGTATGCCACAAAATCCAGTTGATTTAAAAAATCAAATAGTAGAAACTGCGTTGAAGCGATTACAATCAAAAGATCCATACGATATTGTGACACAACTTGGTGACCCAATGATTCCAGCAGTTGCTGGAATGCTAAGTACTGCATCAGAATCAACAAAGGTGATATTGGCAGGCGGAACGCAAATGGCGGCAGTTGTGGCTTTTGCAAAACACGTTGGTTTTAACGAAAAGAATGTAGTCATAGGAACTACATCATACATCATCGATGATAAAACTGCAAATCTTGTTGAGATAGTAAGACAAATTTCTGATATTCCAGTATTATCTATAAAACTAAAACTTGAAGAATCAAAAATCACTGGACTGTCTTCTTATGCAGAAGGATTTGTTAAGGAAGGTGCAGGTGCAGGAGGCGCTTCTATAGGTTGTTTATTAAAGACAGGTATAGATACTGAAAAACTTCTCTCACTTACAGAAAATGAATACCGTAGAATTACTTCACTGTGACAGATTTAGCAAGATTTCTAGGATAGTCTGGATCAGTATCCTTTTCTAAAGCTGCATAATATGCCAATAGCTGTACTGGGACTATCTCAATTAATGGATATGATGACTCGTTAATTGAAGGAATTTCAATCCAATAGTCGTAAACATCACTTGGCTTATCTGATATGCCAATTATTTTTGCACCACGAGCTTTGATCTCATGTGCACTTGACAAAGTATCAACATAAGTAGAATCATTGGGATTTATTATTATAACATATACACTAGAATCCATGAGAGCTAATGGCCCATGCTTTAATTCTCCACCTGGAAGTCCTTCTGCATGAACATATGTGAGTTCTTTTAACTTTAATGAAGCTTCAGACGCAATTGGGTAATGAATTCCTCTACCAAGAACATAGATGTCTGATACATTCTTGAGTTTTTTTGCAATTTCTTTAATTTTTGAATGATCAGAAAGTATCGTCTTCATTGCGTCTGAAACTTTATTGAAATCTAATCCCATGTTGCCTTCACACAACTTGTCTGTTATTTTGTAAAGTATGGCAAGTTGTGATGTGAAACTCTTTGTTGCGGCAACACCAATTTCTGGACCGCAGTTCAAACCTACTGCGATAGACGAAGAATGAACGAGAGACGAAGTCATAATATTAGTAATAGAAACAATCTTAGCTCCATTTTTTTTAGCAATGCTTACTGCCTCAAGTACATCTGCACTTTCACCACTTTGCGAAAGTGCTACCAAAATAGATTGCTGATCAAAAAAGTTTGAAGAGAATTGTACCTCGCTTGAGATGACTGGTTCTATCTTTATTTTTGCATATTTTGAAAGTAGGTGTTTTGCTACTAGAGCGGCATTATAACTTGTACCACTTCCAGTTACGTAAAGATTCTTTGCATGTTTTACAAATTCAGTCAGTAAATCAAGTTCGAGTTTAGTGTTTTCGCCGGCCTTCATTATGGTTACTGGTTGTTCTGAAATCTCTTTTAATGTAAAGTGGGCATAATCACCCTTGTAAGCATCAGCTAGCTCTTTTGAAACTTTTGTAATCTTAATTTGTACTTGATTTCCATCAAAATCAAACATCTGTATTCCAGATGAATTAATTATAAGACATTCTCCGTTATCAGGATAAATCACTTCGTCTGTATACTCTACAAATCCTAGAACATCACTTGAAACAAAATACTCATCTTTTCCAATTCCTACTATCAACGGCTCGTGGAATCTAGCTGCTGCAAGAGTTCCATTTTCAAAGATTGCAACAAATGCAAAATTTCCTTTTAACCTAGAAACAGTTTGTATCATCGATTTTTTTATTTCTTTTGTTTGATCGAAATAATATTGTAGAAGATTTGCGATGACTTCGCTGTCTGTTTCGCTTTTGAATGTGTATTCTTTTTCTTGTAATTCTTTTTTTAATTCCTCATAATTTTCTATTATTCCATTATGTACTATGGCAATATTTCCAGAGCTTGATGGATGTGGATGCGCATTAATGTCAGTTACTCCACCATGTGTAGCCCATCTGGTATGTCCTATCCCGACTGTTCCAGAGAGTGAGTCTAGTTTGACTTTGTCATTTACTTCCATAACTTTGCCTACTCCTTTTCTTACAGAAATCTGATTACCAGAGAATGTGGCAACACCGACACTATCATATCCTCTATATTCCATACGTTTTAGTCCACTGACTAGAAGTGGGGCAGCTGGCTCACGACCTAGGTAACCTATGATTGAACACATTATCTAATCCTAAACCCTTTTTCTCTAAATAATTGTGTATGTCTTAATCTTGTACTTGTTCAGGTAGAACTGCTTCTACTATCTGTTGTTTTGGTTGACCAAAATTAATACCTGGAACTAGATGAATCTGGTTTTCTTCTTCTACCTTAACTGTATATGACGGGACAGTAACCACCCTTTCTCCAATCATGACATGACCATGAACTACTGCTTGTCTTGCCTGATAGGGACTTTTTATCAATCCTTTTTTCTGAACAATTGTTTGCAACCTACGTGAAAGCAAATCAGTTACTTTTAAATTCAAAACGTCATCAAGTGTGGAATTTGTATTTACCAATCCTATTCTAATAAGAGATTTCATAAGAACCTGTTCCTTTTTTTCTCTTACTTCTTGTGTTAAAGCTAAAAGTGATCTCGCTTGATTTCTTACTCTTGAAAGTTCTGTATGTGCCTTCCAAAGCTCACGCTTGTTTTTCAAACCAAAAGTTCCAAGTACGTGAAGTTCCTCATTTAATAAATCATAATTTAGAGGACGCTTTGGCTTTCTCCAATTTTTGCGAGGATTCTTAGGATCTCCCATTCACTCCACCTATTTTGTTGGCTTCTTCTCCGCTGGTTTTGCTGCACCTGCTGCCGGCTTTGCAGCTGCTGGAGCTGCTCCTGCAGCTGGCTTTGCACCCGCAGCTGGAGCTGTTGCACCTGCTGCTGGTTTAGCACCTTCAGCTGGAGCTGCTCCTGGTGCAGCTGGTGCACCTTCAGCTGGAGCTGCTCCTGGTGGAAGCACCTTACCTCCTTTACGTACTCCAACAGCACCACCTTTGCGTCCTGTTGTACGAGTTCGCTGGCCTCTAACCTTTAGCCCGTAAGTGTGACGAAAACCTCTCCAACTGTTAGTATTTTTCTCTCGCTCTATATCATTTCTGACGTTAAACTCTATATCTGAAGTAATTAGATGCAAATCATTTCCGGAATCGATATCTTTCCTTCTGTTAAGGAACCATGCTGGCATGTTAAGTGAAGCTGGGTTTCTTATGGCCTTTTCAATAGAGTCTACTTGTGATTCTGTTAAAAAACCAACATTACTATTATGATCTATCTTAAGAAGATCCAAAATTGCTTTGGCAAAGTTGTATCCTATTCCTCTAACTTGACTGACTCCAATGATCATTTTCTTTGCTCCAGGAACATCTTTTCCTGCAATCCTAACAATGTGTCTATATTCTTGTGTAGTCAAGTGAACAAAAATTTCATCACTCCCCGATAAAAACCATGCTAAAACAGACAAGACTTTAAATCGCATTCTGGCATAATTTATCAAAGTGGAGCAAGAGATTTCCGAACTTGTAAAACGAAGCTATTCATCTGATCCTAAATATGCAGAAATAATGGCTGGTCTTCCAGAGGATTATACCCAAATCAAAACACTCCGAGATCTTTTGGAAATTAACTACAAGATTGTAGAAGCAAAGGATCAACTTAGACAAAACTTAATTTCAAAAATACAAAGAGATGAAGTAAAATATCCAGAAATTATTGGCTTTGAAGAAGATGTTATTCCAGCATTGGATAGGGCAATTCTTGCATGTCATGATATTATGTTAGTTGGACAAATAGGTCAAGCAAAAACAAAGATTGCACATACAATAGCAAAACACCTCCTGTCTCCTATGCCTATCATTAAAGGAAGTATAACAAATGATTCTCCGATGGATCTGCCACAAAATGAGATGATTACCTTACTAGAAGATCAGGATGACAACATGACTTCACCA
This sequence comes from Nitrosopumilaceae archaeon, assembly GCA_035457865.1. GTDB lineage: Archaea > Thermoproteota > Nitrososphaeria > Nitrososphaerales > Nitrosopumilaceae > UBA8516. Next base: position 8,463 of record DATIAR010000012.1, on the reverse strand, counting down.
AAATTCTATATTGATTCAAACAGTATGGATAAAATTCGTAACAATAAACTTGACACAAAAATAGAATGGTTAGATGGAGAACGTAGATTCAAGTATGTCCTTGCAACTCCTGATATTTCCGTAAAAGATTTAGTGGGACAGATAGACGCAGTAAAAATTACAAAAAAAGGGGTTGAAATGTATCAGATTGAATCATATTCTCCCGGTCAATTAATGCAAGCAAAACATGGACTTTTTTGTATAGATGAATTGCCAGTACTCGATACAAGAAAACAAGTCGCACTCTTATCAGTACTTCAGGAAGGAAGATTCACAACTGGGGCATATCCTGTCATCTTTGAACCAAAGACTGCTTTTTTTGCAACTGCAAATCCAGTAGATTATACTCACTCTGGAAAAATAATCGAACCTCTATTTGATCGTCTAAAAAGTCACATTCATACACATTACCCAAAATCTGTTGAAGAAGAAATGCTTGTGATAATACAAGAAGCAAAAATTTCAAAATCGTTTATACCTGTTCTTATATTGAAGACTTTAGCAAGAGTGATTCAGAAAGCACGAGCAAGTCAGGAAATAAACCAAGACAAGGGTGTGAGTGTACGAATGGGAATTCATTGTCTTGAACTCCTTGTAGGTGAAGCAGAAAGAACTAGAGCATTATCACATAAAATGTTGGCAATACCAAGACCTTCTGATATGTTCTGTTTAGGGCAAGCTACAAAATTTGAACTCGCAGAAATGGAAGATACACTTGCAAATAGGGAGAAAGTGCTTCGCGACATTATATCCCAATCAATGAAGGAAACATCGCTTGAATACATAAAAGAAATAGATCAGACATTACTAGATAAAATAAAACAAGAGTTTGTAGGGAAAACTTTTCAGATCTCACAAAAGTTTGTAGGTAAAAACAGCATGCAACTGTCATATGAAAACCAACTACAAAACTTTGAAACTCTCCGGAATCTTATTGGTCAAATATATGACAAGGTATCTTTAGAACAACAAGAATTTGAGAAAAAAACTTTTACCTATAATATAAAATCTGAATTCATCACTCTTTCAGAAAATGTGCAAAATGAACTAAGAGCTGCTATTATTGAAATTATGCTAGAAGGACTATGTTGGACTGAACCAAAAATCCTCAATAAAAAAGAGATTGGCTATGTCGCATCCTGATACTAGAAGCGTTTTGTATTTCTTAAATCAAGAAAATAAGACTACAAAGCCAAACAAAGAGATCTCGAATGAAATTTTACAAAAAATCCTTCAAACCTTATCAAAACAAATATTGAAAGAAAAAACTCCAAGCATGCAAGAGCTAGAACAGATTCTGGAAGGAGTAATTAAGCAATCTGCTAATCAACAAAATCTTAAAGAAAACTATGAAGGTACAGAAACCGATATTCATGCGTCAGAGGAACCTATCACAAAATACCTCCAAAAACAAGGATATCTTAAAGATGAAAAAAGATGGCTTACTAACAAAGGATTCTTTGAAATTGGTGAAAAACTTCTACAAGATGTTATGAAAGCTATCAATGAAGGAGGATTCGGATTTCATGAAACAAAAAAAATCGGCACAGGAAGTGTGATACAAGATACAACAAAAAAATTTGAACCAGGTGATGATATAAAATTTCTTAATGTTCCACAAACCCTGCTAAACTTGATACAAAGAATTGCGAAAAAAGATTCTAAAATAAAATTTCCACTTTCTATGGAATTTGATGATCTGGAAGAATTTGAAACAACCGAAGAAGTAAAAGTTGCTGTAGTATATTGCATAGACCTAAGCTCTACTATGAAGTATTCAGTAGGTGCAGGAGAAAGCAGTAGAATAGAAGCTGCAAAAAAGGCACTTTGGAGCTTATATGTTTTAAATAAAAAATTTTTTCCAAATGACTCTATTCACATCATTGGATTTGGATCTTTTGCATCTAAAATAGATCCACGTGATATACCATACTTGAAAACATATGATGCAAATGATAACTTTTTACACTACACAAATTATCAGGCTGCTTTCAGGTTAGCACTTAAGATTCTAAAACATGATAGGACCCAAAACAAAAGGATAGTGATGATAACTGATGGTCAACCAAGTGCTTGCTTTATTGATAATGAAAGTCAAAAAAACAACATTCTCACTGATAAACCATATTCACATTTTTACATTCCAGATAATGATACTTTATCAAAACTCAAAAATGAACGTGAAATAAAACTGGATACAGGTGGAGAAATGGTCTATCTCTGTTATAGATACAGACAGGTCGACCCATTTATAGAGTCACGAACACTCGCCGAGGCAAAAAAATGTAAACGTGAGGGAATAGAAGTAGACACAATAATGGTAAGCGAGGAAGATGAACTCTTGAGTTACATAGAAAGCCTTGAAATGCAACTAAAAGGAAGAGCATATTATATCAATCCTGCAAACATTGACAAAATCTTGATTAATGACTTTATATCAAATAAAAAGAAAATTTTAAACTCAACAAATAGACGGTGAAATGATTTAGAGAAAATCTACGATCGACAAAAAATGCTTGAAGTTCTCGTTGATCCTGATATATCTTCAATACTTTTAGAACTTGAAAATGGAAAGAAAGAATCATCATATCTTACAGAAAAATTTAAGATCAATGATAAAGAAATACAAAAAAAATTATCCTATGTTATAGAGCATGGTTTTGTTAAAATAACAAAAGATGGAAATAAAACTATTTTTGCTGTAGATGCAGAAAAACTAAATAAAATAATGGAAAGTGACGAGAATTTTTTTGGAGTTGTAGACGGTCTTACAGAACTAGATTCATTTCTTAATTAGTATCAGTTCTATTGCGTGATTTGATGAAATAGATTATTCCAACAGCTAGGCCTATCAATCCAATTATAATTATAATGAATCCAAAAATACTTATGGTCAGAGATTGACCTTGTGGTAAGTATCCTAATACTGCTGTCACTTCAAGTTCTCTTTCACCAGTGTTTTCTATCAGAATTTTGTAAGTTCCAGCAGTTGAAATTGTAAAATTATCTTGGAACGGATTATGTTCTATTGATTTTGAAATAACAACTTGATCCGATGGATCATAAATATGAGTTTGCAAACCGCTCCCTTCTTTAAAATCTGTGATCTGTAATACATACACCCCATTCTCATTTATTGTGGGATCTAGCTCTTTTGATAGTTCCATAGACGTTCCCAGTCCTAATCGTTTTTCTTCTGTAACAAGATTCTCAACTATCAACTGTGAACCATAAGCAGAAAGTCCTATCCCAACTATTATCAAAAAACCTCCTATTACAAGAAGGATTGCTGGTTTTTTCACAGGCGAGGGTGCTATAAGACCACTATTAAAATTTGGGATTTGAAACTGGTCAAATAATTTAGCCTACGGTAAAAAAGTTAGCCTAGGCTAAATTATAAATATGCTATTCTTGTTATTTTGATCAAATGTACCTAGTGAAAACAATGAAAGGAAAGATGCTATTAGCTATAATTGCAGGGTTTTTTGTTACTGTTATCTATTTTTCGTTACCAATTTTACATATAGATGCAACAAATGAACCAAAGACTTTCCTAACCCATTCTGGTGTTGTTATACAAACAACAGGTGATATACTCGATCCTGTAGGTTATTCTGGAAAACCATTAGAATTTAATCCTGAAAAATACTTACGTGAATTTAATTATGGTAGAGTTTCAAAACTTTCAGATGGAACTACACTTCGTGAGTTCACCATTATTGCAGAAGATGACAAAATAACGGAAATTTCCCCTGGAGTATTTTATAATGTTTGGACTTTTAATGGCACTGTTCCTGGTCCCACAATAAGAGCTACTGAAGGAGATCTTGTTCGTGTACATTTCATCAATAATGGACAAAAACCACATACGATGCACTTTCACGGAATACACAAAGCCGAGATGGATGGAGTCTTTGAACCTGTAGGTCAAGGTGGAGGACAATTTACTTATGAATTTACTGCTGGACCTGTAGGGGTTCATCCATATCATTGTCATGTGATGCCACTTGAGGAACATATCTCTCATGGATTGTATGGAGTATACATTGTAGATCCAAAAGAAGGTAGACAACCAGCAGATGAGATGGTGATGGTTCTAAATGGATTTGATACAGATTTTGATACCGAAAACAACTTTTACGCTGCAAATACCATACCCTTTTACTATCAACATCACCCAATACAAATTAACACAAATGAACTAATCAGAGTATATGTTGTAAACATATTAGAATTCGATCAGATTAACAATCTTCATCTACACGGAAACTTGTTTGATTATTATCCTACCGGAACCTATAACATACCATCCACATACACAGATGTAGTCACATTTTCTCAAGGAGAAAGAGGAATTATGGAATTTAATTACACTTATCCTGGGAAATACCTGTTCCATGCACATAAAACCGAATTTGCTGAGAAAGGATGGACCGGCTTATTTCTAGTTAAAGACACGGGCACAACACAATATGGTGTTAAATGATGGAAGAAATTAAAAAAACTTCAAAAACCAAACTTATCGCAAGTGCCTTTATCCCTATTATAATATTAGGCCTGATGATTGCATATATTTTTGGTCCAGGATCTAACTTTCTTGGTCTTGGAGTAGAGCTTCCTGAGATTACAATAGAAAAGATAGAGTTTCTCGACTCAAAAATTATTGCAACAGTAAGAAACACAGGACACATAGACGTAGTAATAGTGCAGGCTGACATAAATGATAGAATCCAACCTGCAGGAATAGAACCGGATAAATTTCTAAGTCGATTTGAAACTGCCAAAGTAATTATTCCATTTGCGTGGAATGAAAGCGAACCATATGAAGTAGGACTCACACTAAATGATGGAACACGATTCTCAAAATCTGTAATTGCTGCAGTACAGGCGCCAGAACCAAATTTTGAGCTTTTCTCATATTTTGCAATAATTGGCACATATGTTGGAGTAATTCCAGTATTGATAGGATTACTTTGGTTTCCATTTATAGCAAAGATGAGTAAAAGCAAGTACAAATTTTTCCTTGCCCTTACTGCTGGCTTACTGATGTTTCTTGGAATAGATGCAATACAAGAAGGTCTAGAAATATCTACAACTAGTCTTTCCGGAGTTTTTAATGGACAACTACTTGTTGCCACAGTTGTTGTGATATCATTTCTTGGGCTATACTATACATCAGAGAAATTAATTAGTAGAACAACTTCATCCAATCTTACAAAACCCGTTACAATTGGTTTGATGATTGCTATAGGTATAGGCTTACATAACCTAGGTGAGGGACTTGCAATCGGAGCAGCAGTTGGTCTTGGAGAAATTGCACTTAGCACTTTCCTAATAGTAGGATTTGCTATACATAATACAACAGAGGGTCTTGCAATTGCAGCACCAATGGCAAAAGGAAAGCCATTGATTGGAAAACTTGTCATGATGGGAATGATTGCAGGGACTCCCGCAATCTTTGGCGCATGGATTGGTGGATTTGTTTATTCACCATTTGCAGCTATAGTATTTCTTTCAATAGGAGCTGGAGCAATATTTCAAGTAGTTGTTTCTATTTTAAACTGGATAAGGCAAGATGAAGAAAAAACATTTTCAACTATATCCGTAGTTTCAGGATTCTCGATAGGAATGTTAATCATGTATCTTACAAGCATCTTTGTATAGAATAGAAATTGTTATCATGTATACAAACCAAGTACGATTTATGCGACAACAATATCTGGAGGTTTAACAAATCTTTTATCACTAAAATGTATAAATCTCTGAGTCTTTCATTAAGCTTGCTTCTCATTTTTCCTCTATTCCTGAATATTGACGTAGGTGCAGAATCTCCTCATCCAAACCTCTTTGTATCAGCAGAAAACAGTCTATTTGAAAATCATTTTTCTGGATCTATGGTAGTTGAGGTTGTAATAAGAGATAGTGAGATTTCAGATACTGATGAGGCCAAAGGCGAACCAGATGTAACCATGAATGGAAAAAATCTTCGAATGGTACAAGGTTCTGATGGTAATTGGTATGCTTATTTTGCTAATTTGGAAAAAGCTAAACAAGCTGATCAAATTGCATTTACTGGCCAAGCAGGTGAGAGCCTAGACTTTGGTGTATTTTGTGCTAGTTCTACCAATGTTTCTGTACTTGGTATAGATATTTCAGAAACTGAGGGTGTTTCTATTCCAAGCTCTGATGGAATTACGGGATTTACTCACGGTACCTCGTCTTTCAACACATGCAATGGTTCACCAACTACACCGTCACCTAACCAAAATAATGTTTTAAGGAATACCAAAAGTCCTAACAAAAATGGAGGAATGCCTGTAGGCCAAATAGGATTAGATGAAGATGCATGGCCACTAATCCAACTTTTCTCTTTTAGTGATGATGTTACAATTATTTATAATAAGGGTGGAGGTGCTCAAAGAGTTGATCTAAATTATTCAGACATTCCTAACATTTCTTTAAACATTGACAGAAATGGATATCCAAAAGGTGCTGAAGTCTTTGTAACAGTAAATGACATGCAGTTAAATCAAGATCCTACTGACGTGGATTCGTGGACATTTAAAATCGATTCTCCAAGAACCACATTTTATCAAGCCTTTACAGAATCAGGTTCAGATTCTGGAAATGGAGGACCAGGACTAGTCAATCTGAATCCACATCTTGGAAGCTTGGGGTTTGAAAAAAATGGAAACTTAGGAATGAATTTGGGTTCTGTGGTCATCCTGACAACAAATCAATATCAACCCACAAGTTTTGTTACCACAGGAACAATTAACTACAACAATATAGTAACACTAGTGGAGTCAGAACCAAATTCTGGCATCTTTCACAGTTTTGATTTTAACGATCAGTCTGTAATTGGAATTAAAAATGACGCACCTCGTGGTCAATCGGCTTCAATTGAATATAACTCAAAAACCACTTCAATTGTAACAGGTGACTCTACTGCAACACTTTCAATTGGTATAACCACCGCACAGTTTAATCCTGGCCAAAAGGCAACAATAACTCTTGTAGACGATGATCAGAATTTCAATCTAGGAGCAGATGAAGATTTGGATGTTTTTAGGAATACAGCAATAATACCTACATTACAGATTGGAAATCCAATCACACTAGCCAATGGCATTACGAACGTTGACCTAGATGGGACTGGATTTGATAGTCCCAACGTCGTAGAGCAATTCAGCGATAGAGCAATGCTTGTGCTGGATGGAAGTGCTTCAATTACTAATGGTGATGTTTTCACTATCACATTTGGAACAATGGCAGATCTCTTTAATGCAGCACCAATCAACAATCCTAGCTTCAAGGGATTTGCATTACTCAACTATGATGTTAGATCACTTGGAAACGCTGGCAATGCTAAAAGCATAACATCAGTTGATATTGCAGTAAATGGACAACTCGTCGGTGATAATGTACCATTACAAGGAAAAATTATTCTTAATAATGCATTTGATGATGGTCTACCACTAGGTAATGATATTCCAACAGATCCACTTACAGTTGATTTCACAATAAATACACCAACCACTGAAATTATAGCCTCTGGAACAATACTTCCTGTAGTTGTAGATTTCTTTGGAATAGGTATTATTGGTGATGGTCTTAAAACAGATGAAAGGATCAACAATTCAATATACAGATTCGAATTAGAAGAAACATCTGCCAATTCTGGCATGTTTACTGGAACGATAGAATATATGGTGACAAATCAACTAAACCAATTTGATTCTAACTTGATCAATAGTCTTCGTACATTTAGTGATGAAATAAAATTTTTAATAAATGACGAACTGACTGATGAAGATGCAATAAATTTAGCATATTCTGATATTGCCAAAGTCGGTGTACCTATAGGTATATCCGCAAAAACTGAAATAAAATCACAGACTGGAAGTGTCACACTTGAATCACAAAGCTATAGATTTGGTCAACCCGTTGTTGTAATTTTAACTGATCCTGATCTTAATACAAAACACGATATTATCGATACCTACAATGTAGTTAATGACCCTTCTTCAGATGCAGCTGATACTGTAGGTGATGCGAATGGTAATATTCTTCTTGAAATCAGAATTAAAGGATTCAGGTATCATCGTTGTAACATAAATGGAGCAGAACACGGTGGACTTGGTTCCACAGGATTTTCACTTGTAGAAACAGGTACAGATACTGGAATATTCAAAGGTAGTTTTAAAATGCCATCTCAAATATGTAATGAGGCAGGAACCAAATTGATTTCTCCAGCTGGTGGAAGCATTGAAGCTAGTTATTTTGACTTTAGAGATGCATCCGGACAACCTCGGGAAATAGGATTATCATTTCCTAAAACTACAAACTCACAGAACCAATTCAAAGTAGAAACAGACTCTGAACCAAACATCAGTATAGAAAAAATACAGACGAAAGACTCAT
>DATIAR010000011.1:0-8200 GCA_035457865.1 Nitrosopumilaceae archaeon | reverse complement strand
TCTGCACCTGCTTTCTCCCATTTTTTTGCAATCTCCACAGGATTGTCGCTGTAGATTGTTTTGTTTTTTGGATCACCTTTTACAAGGCGCACTACCTTACCATCCATTAGGTCAATTGCAGGAATGATTTTCACTTTTTACACTCTCGCAAAAAGTTCTTGATCATTATAGAGCCTACTTTGCTAGATTTCTCAGGATGAAACTGGGTGCCAAAAAGTGGACCGCTTTCTATCACTGCAGGGACGCTTATGCCATAGTCAGAATCAGCTTTTACTATGTCTGGATTTCTTGGGTTTGCTCTGTAAGAGTGGACAAAATATACCCATGAGCCCTCCTTTACGCCTTCTAAGAGTCTGCTTGGTTTTTTTATTTGCAAGTCATTCCATCCCATGTGAGGTATCTTGAATTTGTTTGGAAGCAAGATTACATCGCCTTCTAACACCCCAAGGCCACTTTCTTTTCCTTCTTCGCTTCTTTCAAAGAACATCTCCATACCAAGACATATTCCTAGAACTGGGATCTGATTTTTTACTACATCAGCAAATGCCTTTTTTGATGAATTTAGGCTGTGTATTGCAGGATCAAAATTACCTACTCCAGGCAACAAGAGTCCAGAATAGTTGTTTGAATGATTAAGATCTGTAACCACATCAACCTGTGCATCATTTTTTTCAAGTGATGATTTTAGACTGAATATGTTTCCTGCGCCATAATCAAAAATTGCCACTTTAACCATTACATGGCACCTTTTGTACTTGGAATTCCTTTTTGCTTTTTGTCATAGCTAGCTGCCGCTCTCCATGCAACCGCAAAGGCCTTTATTGCAGATTCAATTTTGTGATGATCATTTTTTCCATACCTTACTGTGACGTGTATACAGCTATTGAGATTCTGAGCAAAAGAGCTGAAAAAGTGTTCCAAGTCTTCCTTTGATATTCCTTCTATCTGGTTTCGCTCAATTCCCAAATCAATTTTATGATATTGACGTTTCACAAGATCAAGTGACGCTTCAGCAAGTGATTCATCCATTGGAACGGATGCGTGACCAAATCTTGTTATGCTAGATCTGTTTCCAAGTGCAAGATCAATTGCATTTGCAAGAGCAATGCCTGTATCTTCAATCAAGTGGTGAGATATCCCATCTTTTGAAACTGCCTTAAGAGTAAGATCAAGCATTGCGTGTTTACCAAACGATGTGATCAAGTGATCAAGAAAATGAATCCCTGTCTTTACTGAAATCTTTCCATTTCCATCAAGATTTACAGTTACAGAGACTTCGGTCTCTTTTGTTTTTCTATTGATACGTCCTAATCTAGATTTCATACAAATTCCTGCAGAGAGCGGGTTTTATGCCTCTACCAGATTTAATGTCTTCGGAATCAGATCTATTGATTCTAATATGATGTCAGCATTTTTTTGTTCAAAGAGATTGCGTTTTGTTTCCGGGTCTTTGCTTGTACCATAAATAGCGCAAAAGATTGTCTTGTTGCCAAGTTCATCAGCCTTTCTTGCCATTATAATATCCTCAACCGAATCACCAACAAACATGCAACATGACGACCCTAGTCCTTTGATAGACGATACCAGAGGTTGTGGATTTGGCTTTGCAAGCTTGCGTGGTTCGTCTTCTAAAAATCGTGAATTTTTTAGATCAAACTCATCAAATAGCGTCTTTAGTGAATATTTCGTGGAAACCAAGCCACGTCCTGACACTATGGAGATTTTTTTTCCAAATTTTTTTCTTAGTTTCTCGATTAGTTCTTTTTTGACAAGCACTATATCGTTATCGATCAATCCCTTACCGTTAAAAAATTGTGGCTTTTTTTTATAAAGTTCATAATACAGATTAGCACCATAAAACATTTCATCAAATACAGAATACAGAGGATTTGTGTCATGCTTCCCGGGATAGGATAATTTTTTTCTAATCTCAGAAATATCTACAAGCGTATCAAGATACATCTCAACTGATGTGATACCAGTTTGGTCTGCATTTTTAATTACATCAAAAATGAATTCAGACGCATTTCTGTCTAGTTTCTTTGCAGCTACAACTGAAAGAATGAGCGCATAAGTAAGATCAACTTCATCATTGAAACCTCCTGTAGCTTTAAAGCCATCAATCATCTGCGTCCCTACAATGTTGGGCTGATCTATGTTTGCCATTTTGTTAAGTACAAAGTCTACAGTTTTTTTTATAGCAAGATCGTACGAATTTGATATATCTATGAGCACGCCATCACAGTCAAATATTACACCATCAAGATTTTTTATTTTGTCAATCTTTGCAGTGTCCACAAATATACCCTCATCTAACTTTTGTATAGTCATCTCAATAGATCACGCATTGCTAGCAAGAATTTTGAATTCATCTCTTCTGAACCTACTGTGACTCTCAAACAACCGTCGTGGCTTCCCATCTTCCCTAGATTTTTCACAACAATACCCTGTTCTACTAAGGCCTTGTAGATACGTAGTCCAGAACCAGGCGCGCTAAAAAGTACAAAATTTGCTTTTGAATCAAAGACTTGGAAAACACCCATGCTGCGAAGTGTTTCTATCATCCTAGATCTTTCATTTTTGATTAGATTTGCAATTTCAGAAATTTGTTTTGATCTTTGTAAAGCTAAGATCGCTGTCTCGATTGCAACAGTATTTAGTGGATAGGGATACTGAATTGTTTTGGTAAATACACTAGCTATCTTTTTGTTTGCCACAAAATACCCAACACGAAGTCCCGCAAGTCCAAATGATTTTGAAAGTGTTCTTAGTACAATCAGATTATCTTTTTTCTTTGTCATGTCTATAATAGAATAGTCAGCAAATTCTACATATGCTTCGTCTATTATTACAAGACCATCAAATTCTTTGATCAGTTGTTCTAGTTTGTTTTTTGTAAACTGAAATCCAGTTGGGTTGTTTGGCGAATCAAGATAAAGGATGTCAGCCTTTTTTATGTTTGAAAGAAATTTTTCTAATTCTAGTGTCATGTTCTTTGTAAAAGGAATCTTGATCATTGGAATAGAGTACAACTTGCATCTTTCTTCAAAAAAACCAAAGGTGGGTTCTGAGGTCAGAATTTTTGTTTCTTTTGAAGCAAAATTTGCTAGTATTAGATCAATTATCTGATCAGAGCCGTTTCCTACACCAATCATCTCTTGAGGTATTTTGGTGTATTTAGAGAGCGATTCAACAAGTCGTTCTGTATCACTTAGTGGGTATTCTCTCACGTCAAGCTTGTCTTCAGTTTGCTTTATCAGATCCAAGGAAAACTCTCTGTCTATTGCATAATTTTCATTAGAATCAAGCTTTAGAGCATTTGGAAACTTTTCAGGTTTCTGATATCCTTTTAGCTTTGACAGCTGTTCAACTTTTTTTTGGAACCAGCCTGATTTCATTTTAATCTAGTCCTTACTGCTTCGTAGTGATTTGGTAGTCCTTCTGCACTTGTCAAAGCTTTCATGTATTTGGAAATTTTCCGTAATTCAGTTTTTGAGGTTTCTACTTGGCTTTGTATTTTCATAAAGTCAAGTACTCCAAGTGATCCCCTAGCTCTTGCAAACCCGTTTGTAGGAAGGATGTGATTTGAACCCAGTAGATAGTCACTTGCTGAAGACGGAGTGTCCTTTCCTATCAATACAAGACCTGCGGATCTAATCTTCTGTGCTATCTGTTGCGGATTTTTTGTGATTATTTCAAGGTGTTCTGGAGCAAGTTTATTTGCAAATTCTATAACTTCTGATTCGCTCTTGCAAACTGCAATAAATCCATTGTTTTTCAAGCTTGCCTTGACAAATTCTCGTCTTTGTATTTTACCAATTTGTTTTTGTAATGAATCCTGTACAGTGTTTTTTAGTCTAGCAGAAGTGGTTATCAAACAACACATAGAGGCAGGTCCATGTTCTGCTTGGGATATTAGATCAGAAGCAACAAGATTTGGGTCTGCAAAAGAATCTGCTATGATTGCAAGCTCGGTTGGCCCTGCAACCATATCAATTGAGACAGTCTCACTTACCAGATATTTTGCAATAGTGATGAACAGTCCTCCAGGTCCAACTATCTTATCCACTTTGGGTACAGATTTAGTTCCGTATGCTAGCGCAGCAATCCCTGCTACACCGGCTTTGTAAAATTCATCTACTCCACAAATGTCTGCAGCAACAAGAGTAAGCGGATCAATGTAGCCGTTCTTATCAGGTGGTGAAATAGCAACAATTTTTTTTACACCAGCCACCTTGGCTGGAATGACAGACATTATTACTGTACTTGGATATCTAGCTTCGCCACCTGGAATGTAGCAACCTACACTTTCAATTGGCACAAACATCTTGATAATTTTTATTCCGTCTGTTTGAATCGTGATTTTTTCTAGTTTGCTTTTTATTGTAAGCTCTGTTCTTTCAAGCCTTTTTTTTGCAAGCTTGATTGCATCAATCTGATTCTTTGTTACTTTAGAGTATGCATTTTTGATTTCAGATTTTGTTACTCTAATTGATCTTAGATCTGCTTTTAGCTTGCCGTCTTTTTTTTCGTATTTTATTATTGTCTTGTCTTGCGGATTTTTTTGTACATCAAGAATTATGTCATTAACTATTTTCTTTTGTTTCTGGGTGGGTCTAGGTCGTTGTCGTACGTCTGCAACAGTAGTATTGATATCTCGAACAATGATGGTTCTCATCAATTTTCCTCATCTCGTTTTATCTCCTCTAGTGCAAGTATTTGCTTTGGCTCGTGTACTACTAATCCCTGTGCTATCTTTCGAAGTTTTGGAACAAGTTTGTGAAATTCAGACTTGGGAATTATTGTGTTTATTCCGTACCATCCCTTCTCACTAAGAGGACTAATAGTGGGTCGCTTAAGTGACGGTAGTTCTTTTAGCAATTTATTGAGATTCTTTTCTTGTACGTTTAGAAACACGTGCAGGCGTTCTTTTCCTTCCACAGCCCCACGTAACATAGTAACAATATCGTAGATCTTTTCCCGCTTTGTCTTATCTCGTAGTGATGATTTGTTTGCTATTAGAATAGCACTTGATTCCAGTACAGTGTCTACTATCTTTAGTTGATTTTGTGTAAGTGTAGTGCCTGTTTCTGTTACATCCATTATTGCGTCTACATCGTCTGGTGGTTTTGCTTCAGTTGCTCCAAATGACAGGTGAATTTGCACGTTCTTGTTTGAACCAATGCGTAACCACGGAGTTATGATTAGGGGATCCTTTGAACCATAGAGTTTTTTGTAACTCTTAGATTGTTTTATGAATTTTGCAGCAGTCGTAAGATACTCAGAAGAGATTCTAAGTATCTTTTTCTTTTTTGCGTATACTGCAATCATTTGGTCAAGTGATTTGAAATTATAAGAATCGGGTATTGCTATTACAAGTTTTATTTTCCCATATTCCAGATCCAAAAGAGTTTGTACATCTGCATTTGTTTCTTGTACCCAGTCTTTACCTGTTATACCAACATCGTACAACCCATCAAAGACAAGGTTTGGGATCTCTTGCGGTCTTAACATCTTTACTGCAATTTGTGGATCATCCAGAGTCACCCGGTATGTTCTGTCTCTTCGTTTTACTTTTGTCCAAGATCTTTCTAAAACCTTGAAGGTAGCATCTTCTATACTACCTTTGGGAATTGCAAATTTAACTAGAGTCAACGTAGTCCTAGCAAGGGTTTTTAGATATATATCTTGGGCGCTAAGATTCGAGTAATTCTTTTGTGCGATGTACTGAGACGTTTCCTTCTTTTATCATTCTCTTTGTTACCTCATCTATTTTATCTGATTTGATATCTGCCGCTGCAATTTTCTTGCATGTAGCCTCATGTGTCCTTTTTGTATTCCTTCAGAAGCAAGAGATCGTATTGCGCTAAAGTTCTGTGCAAGACCTGTTGCTGCAATAACACACGCAAGCTCTTTTGCAGATTTTACTCCAATAATTTTTGTACAAATTTTGATCATTGGGTGCACATTTACAATTCCACCAACTGTTCCTACAGACATTGGTAATTCAATTTTGCCAACCAAGTTTCCTTTCTTGTCTTTTTTCCATTCTGTAAGTGAACCATATCTCCCACTTTTTGCTGCGTATGCGTGGGCTGCTGCTTCAATTGCTCTTGTGTCTTGCCCAGTCGCATTTGCAACTGCAATTATTCCATTCATGATTCCTTTGTTATGAGTCACAGCTCTGTATGGATCATTTGCTGCAAATTTGTATGCCAAAATGATGTTATCAACTATTTTTTGTCCACCTATTTCGTTTTTATCAAAAACAGCAGTGCCTCTTACCAGTCTTTTTGTTGAATAGTTTGAAAGTATCCGTAGTATCACTCTTCCACCTGTTAATTTTTCAATTAGAGGTGCTACGCCTTCACACATGGTATTTGTTACGTTTGCACCCATTGCATCACCAACATCAATTAAGAGTTCAACAATCAACATCTTACCAGAGCTGATTTTGATTACTTTGCATGAAACTTGTTTAGCGCCTTTTCTCATCTTAGAAAGTGTCTTACTTTTTGAATTTGCAAGTTTTAGAATTTCTTTAGAAGATTTCAAAATCTTTGAAATAGCCAACTTTACATTGACATCAACAACTTGAATCTGCCCAATACTGTATGATTCGTCTGCCTTCATGACAAAACCGCCAAATTTTCTTGCTATCTTTGCAGCATTTGAGGCAGCAGCAATTACTGATGGCTCTTCGATTGCCATCGGAACAAGGTAGTCTTTCTTGTTTATCCTAAAGTTTGTAGCTATTCCTAGTGGTAAGGAAACTGTTCCTATTGCGTTTTCAACCATTCTGTCTGCTTCATTAAATGATATTCCACCATTGTTTTGCAGAACTTTGATCTCTTTTTTTGAGAGACCACAAAATGATGCTATTGCTTTGATCCTTTCTTCCTTACTTTTTTCATAAAACTTGGGAATTGATGAATTTGCCAATTTATTTTACTATCCTGATAAGTTTGTCATCGGTTTTATCGGGAAATCCTCTTCCGTCAGTATTTCCTGTAAGTATGTAAAGATATCCATCTGGTCCTTCATTTACATCTCTTATCCTTCCAGCTCCACCCAATATGCTTTGTTGTGCAGTGATTATGTCATTATCTATGGTTAACTTGTACAAATTATTTCCACGCAAAGTTGCCATAATTAGATCATTTTGAAGATCAAGTTTGTTAGAAGAATAAAAAACTATACCAGCGGGCTCTAAACTTGGGTTATAACATACTAGCGAATCTACAAAATTTTTATCACCTGAACACTCTTGATTTGGCCATCCAAAGTTTTGTCCTGCTTTTACAAAATTTATCTCATCATTTTTTGTAGGTCCGTGTTCTGTGACATACAGATTTCCTGATTTATCCCACGCCATTCCTTGAGGGTTTCTGTGTCCATATGAGAACACTAGGTTGTGAAATGGGTTGTCAGAAGGTATGGTACCGTCGTCATTTAGTCTTAGAATTTTTCCTGAGAGTGATTGCACGTCTTGTGCAGAGTGTTCATCTGTAGCGTCGCCAGTTGCTATATACAATTTTCCATCAGGACCAAATTTTATTACTCCGCCGTTATCAAATTCTGCCCCAGGAATTTTGTCCAAAATTACTATTGCGTCAGCAAGTTGGTTTTCAGATTCAGTGATTCTGATTATCTTGTTCCAGAGTCTATCTTCTTCCTCATATGTATAAAAAACATAGAGAAAGTGATTGTTTTCAAAGTCAGGATGCAGGGTCAACCCAAGCAATCCCCCATCAGTAACATCTGCTACATGCAAATTAGCAATAGGGTCTTCTAACAAGATACCAGAATCGATTACTCTTATTCTACCAATTTTTTCTGTGAAAAAAATTCGTTCATCAGCAAAATCCATGGCCCAAGGTTTCTGAAGATTTGTTGCAACAATTTCTACAGATTTTGTTCCATTCGAATTCGTAGCTGGTCCAGGTATGACAATTGGATCTGATGGCAAACTCAGAATTATGATAGAAGCTATTACTGCACCAACAATTCCTGCGATTCTTATTTTTTTATTCACAGTTTTGACATCTTGTGAATCCTATTAATTATTTCCAAAATTTGATAAAGCGTATATATCACCCCAAAACTTCTTTTTAGTTAGCGGGGTGGGGAAGCCAGACTACTTGGGCAAAGTCATCCCGGCGGGCTCATAATCAATACTGATGAGAAACCCGCAAATCAG
>DATIAR010000010.1:0-5723 GCA_035457865.1 Nitrosopumilaceae archaeon | reverse complement strand
TTTCATGATTGGGAAATGAAAGGAGTTCCTTTAAGAATCGAAATTGGCCCAAAAGACATTGCAAAAGGCAAGATGGTTTTGGTGAGACGAGACACACAGAAAAAATCAGACCTAGAGTTTGCTAATACAGAAGATGGCGTTGCATCCATGCTAAAAGAGATACAGCAAAGTCTCTTTGAGAAGGCAAAAGCGCTTCTAAAAGAAAGAACCAAACAAGTACCTGATTTTGACAAATTCAAAACAGAGCTTGAAAATGGAATGTTTCTAGAAGCATCATGGTGCGGAGACCAAAAATGCGAAGAGAAAATAAAAGAAACCACCGGAGCTGACATACGCGTTATTCCCTTTGATAATACCAAGACTAACGCTCCATGTGTAAACTGTAAAAAACCCGGAAAAGAAAACGTAATTTTTGCCAGAGGATACTAAACAGAATAACTGATTAAATAAGGCGTAATCAGTGGGTGACTGTGGATTTAAGTGACATTTTTCCAATTGAACCTGACGTTGGATATCTTGGTCTTGCACTTGTAAGCTTTTTTGGTTCGCTGATTCCTTTTGTTCCCTTCCCTGCGTTTCTACTACTTGCCGCGATGTCAATTGGAAATCAGTTTGATCCGCATGCTTTGGCTATAATCAGTGCAGTCATGGCAGCTGCAGCAAAGCAGATAATTTTCTATGCTAGCTATGGTGGAAGAAAGATAATTACTGAAAAAACGCGAAAGAGAATAAAACCATTTGAACGATTGGTAAAGCGTTATGGTGCTGCTGCTGCATTTATAGCTGCGGCAACTCCAATACCAGACGACTTGATCTATATTCCTCTTGGACTTGCAAGATACAACCCGTTAAGATTTTTCATTTCTACACTAGCTGGAAAAATCGTACTAGGATATACCATAGTTTATGTTTCAAGAGGCTTTGGTTTGTCGTTTATAGATCCACTACTTGGTAGAGTACAAGATATGAATGAGATTTACATAGGAACTGCGATTTTTATAGCTATAACGACGGGAATTGTAGTCTTGATGTTACGTCTTAACTGGGAGAAGATTCTTGGCAGGATTGCGCCATGGGCACTGAACCCAGAAAAGGATGAGAATAGCTAGTTTCGTATAGTAAAATTCCAGAGCTTGTCTGTTGCTTTTTTTATACCAACGCGTGGTCTTTTAACAATTTCAAAGTCATTGATTTGGAACCCATCGGCAATAAAAAGACTGGATGGTTTGGTAAGATCCTCACCGTATTGTTTTTTTGTTATTTGTAATGCTTGAGTTAGTTTTGCAGGACCGTTTGTAAGATTTGAAATTTCATCTGTTTTTCGTTGCTTTATCATAAAGTTGACTCCTTCTTTTGGTTCCAATGCGCGAATCAATACAGCACCAGCTTCATAGTCACCATCTCGTGCAACTACATTCATGCAATAATGCATTCCATAAGTAAAATAGACATAAGCTACTCCAACAGGACCAAACATTGCTTTGTTTCTCTCTGTCAGTCCTGCAAAGGAGTGGCTGGCTGGATCGTCTTTGTATCTGTATGCTTCTGTTTCAGTTATTATTCCGGAGATTATTTTGTTCCCTATTTTTCGTACAAGTGTCTTTCCTAAAAGGTCTCTTGCAACATCAACTGTATCTCTTGCATAAAATGAATGTGTTATTATTTTCATTTAATATCAGCAAGGTTCTCGTCTTTTTTTAACTTATCAAGTGTTTCCACAAGTGTTTTCATGTCAGTTATTAATACTGATTTTAATTCTTGGTTGTAAATTGCTGCTGCAGGATGTATTGTAAGAAAATATCTCTGTCCGTCTTTTTCAATTATCTTTCCCCGGTTCTTTGTTATTGAATTACCACCCAAAAGTGAACCATATGCTGTGTTTCCCATGATGCAAATTATCTTTGGTTTTATTATTTCAAGTTCTTTTGAAAGATATTCCTGGCAGGATTCTTTTTCTTCCTCTAGAGGAACACGGTTGTTTGGAGGCCTACACTTTACCACATTTGTAATATAGACATCGTCTCGTGAGAGTCCAGCTGAAGCCAAGGCCTCAGAGAGGATGCTTCCAGCAGAGCCGACAAAGGGTTCACCTTTGAGATCTTCGTTCCTACCAGGCGCCTCGCCAATAAACAGAATCTCTGCTTTTAGATTGCCTTTACCTGGAACAGCATTTGTTCTTGTCTTTGAAAGGTTGCACTTGACACATGAAATTACTTGGGACCTTATAGAATCAATTTCTGACATTTATGCTCCTACACTTTTTACTGTAGCAACTCCACGAATGTGTGGACCTCCGTTTCCCATTCTCATTATCTGCATCGGATCTCCTTTTCCGCAATTAGTAATTGGTCGTACAGTGAAGTCTTTTCCACACGCATCAATGGAATTGAAAAAATCAGGAGCAGTCCCCATTACTATAACATCTCTTAACAATTCTTTTGGTTCACCGTTTTCAATTTTTTGTGCAAACTGACATGATATGCTCCAATTGTAACGCATCATATCAATTGAGGGCACTTTCATGTTTGATATAAGATATCCATTTTTTACTTCGCTTATCATTTCTTGAGGATCCCAATCACCTTCTTTGATACAGGTGCATGCCATTCTAATCAGAGGCATAAACTCGTATCCTGATGCGCGCATGCCAGAGTTTGGTTCTGTATTAAAAATTGATGCTGTCTCTCTGCTATGCATATGACTTTGTAGGATTCCGTTTTCTATCAGTGTTTTTCTTTTTGCTAAAACCCCTTCATCATCATATTTGTAACATCCAAGATTACTTGCGATGGTAGGATCATCAATTACGTTTAATTGGTTTGAGCCAATCTTTTCTCCAAGTTTTCCAGCCCACCAAGCACCACCCGCCCATGCCATCTCTTTGCCAAGAACTCTATCTGCCTCCGAAGGGTGACCAAGGATTTCATGCGCGAGAAGAGCTACAAAATCTGGATTCATCACAACAGTTGCCTTGTCTTCTTTTGCAGTATGTGCGTCTAGAAGCTCAGAGGCCTTTTGAGAAACAAACTCCGCAGTATTTCTTATATCGTGTTCTCCAAGAATCATTTCCATCCCTCCTCTGCCACCTTCTGTAGAGTTGACAGATTCCGTAAGACCTGACTCGTGAGCTGTTGCAGTAATGTTTGCTATAGTATCTACAAAAGTGTGAGTTACTTTGGCTCCATCACTATTTACAAAATATTTTGAGAAATTTTCATACCCGATTGATATCGATGACTCGTTTATTCTCTTCTTACTTCTTATGATGTTATCACATTCATATCCAATCTTTGTCAACTCTTCAATGTCTGGTTGTTTTGAAACGCTAAAGTTTACCTTGTCAACATATGCACGAGTTTCTGCAAGTCTTACTTTATGTTTTTTCTTTTCAGAATAGTGCAATGCACTTTTCACGGCATCAAGTGTTGCATCTTTTATCTGCTCAATTGAATTTGGATTTGAAATAGAGTAAAATCCCCAAGCTCCACCTGCAAGAACTCGGATCCCCAAGCCCAGATCGCTTGTAGATGCAAAGTGTTCAATTTCACCATTTTCCAAAAGAAATCCTTTACGTTCTGCTGATTCTACTCTAACGTCACAATATTGAGAACCATTTAGTAGTGCAAACTGGACTACCTTGTCAGCATAATCTTCTAAATACAATGAATGCTTCGGCTAGTTCCAACTATTTTTTGTTTGTGCCAAATTAAAGACTTTAAAGTAAAAAATAGGCAGTAGATCACTCGTATGTAAAGAAGACAGAACATCATGACAACCAGAATGAGACATTTTTTATGAATAAAATGTCACAGTTTGGGACATTTTTCTGACTTTGTACGATTAGGCCTTCAATAACAGAGGTATGAATAAAAAGCGCAAAAGAACCTGACTAGAATATGGAAAAAATTGTTGTTGATACAAGCATAATAATTGACGGCGAGATATCAAAACTAATCGACATAGGCAAACTAAGAGATTGTGAAATTATCATTCCTGTTGCCGTATTAGATGAGCTACAATCTCAGGCATCACAAGGCAAAGACTATGGGTTTGTAGGTCTTGAAGAAATAAAAAAAATACGCCAGCTTTCTGAAAAACACAACATTACCATTAGATTCGAAGGCGAAAGACCAAGCATGGACGATATAAGACTTGCAAGTCACGGCAGAATAGATGCAATAATAAAAGACATTGCAAAGAAAAACAATGCAACTTTTTACACTGCCGATTATGTCCAATCTCTTGTTGCTCAAGCAGAAGGAGTAAATACAAATTATTCAAGACCAGATGTAAAAACAACAAATCTAGAGTTTGAGAAATTTTTTGATCCACAAACTATGAGCGTGCATCTAAAAGAAGGAACAAAACCGATGGCAAAGCGTGGCAAACCAGGTGCATTTACTCTTTTAGATCTGGAAGACAAGATTCTAACAAAAGATTATCTTCAATCTATCACAACTGAGATCTTGGAAGCATCAAGAGTTAATCAGGCAGGAATTGTTGAGATATCAAAACCAGGTGCATTAGTTGTCCAGTACAAAGATTTTCGAATAGCAATAACCCATCCTCCGTTTTCAGACAATTATGAAACTACTATCGTTCATCCAACTGTCAGGTTATCATTAGAACAATACAAGATTTCAGAAAAACTCATGACAAGACTTTCAGAAAAAGCAGAGGGGATTTTGGTATCAGGACCTCCTGGTTCTGGAAAGAGCACATTTGCTTCAAGCCTTGCTGATTTTTATTCTCAGAAAGGCAAGATTGTCAAGACATTAGAATCGCCGCGGGACTTGCAGGTAGGGGACAAAGTAACACAGTATGCAACACTTGATGGAAGCTTTGAAAACTCTGCAGACATTTTGCTTCTTGTCAGACCAGACTATACCATATTTGATGAGGTAAGAAGGTTCCCAGACTTTCGAGTCTTTGCTGATCTAAGATTGGCAGGTGTTGGCATGGTTGGAGTTGTTCATGCAAATGCACCACTTGATGCCATCCAGAGATTCATCGGCAAAGTAGAGCTTGGTATGATTCCACACATACTAGATACTGTAATCTTTGTAAAAAATGGAGACATTGCTCAAGTTTATGAATTAGAATTCAAAGTAAAAGTTCCAACTGGCATGACAGAACAAGACCTTGCAAGACCAGTAATTGAGGTTCGCAACTTTGAGAACAGAAACTTGGAGTATGAGATCTACACATACGGTGAGGAAAACATTGTCATCCCAATATCAAAAGAGGCAAAAAGTGGAGGCATAGAAAGACTTGCAGAGGCCAAGATAAGAGAGACCATACGCAGATTTGATCCAAATGCAGAAATTGAGATTTTATCAAACAGTAGGATTCAGGTCAGAGTGGACAAGGAAGTAATGCCATCCATCATCGGCCGCGGAGGTGCTACAATAAACGAGCTTGAGAAATCACTTGGCGTGCACATTGATGTAGAACCCAAAGTTCACACACTTGGAAATGAAGTTGATTTTGAGCTATCCGAGGCAGGAAACAACATTGTTCTTGAAGTAGATGACCGAAAAATAGGAATGTCTGCTGATATCTACGTAAAAGATCAATACTTGCTTTCTGCACATGTTGGTAAGAAAGGCAAGATAAAAATTTCAAGAAGATCCGAGTCTGGGAAAAAAATAATAAATGCCGTGATGGCAAAACAAGACATTAAGATAATTTTACACGACTAGTCATTCAAAACTTTTCATGAC
>DATIAR010000009.1:0-5815 GCA_035457865.1 Nitrosopumilaceae archaeon | reverse complement strand
GCCAATATTTGCGGTGTCAAGATGCTGAGCCAAAACAGGTATGCTGCATCTGGTTAGTAGCGCAAGTAGATGCTGTGGAGGCGCAACCGCTATTTTAATTCGATATTTTTTTGAAATCTTTTCTGCTGCTTTTGCTAGCTTGAGTGCTTTAGTACCTGCAATCTCTTCATAGTTTTTTAAGTTGATAATAAACAAACCATGGATACTAGGCTTGCCTATGATATATTGATTATGAGTTTAGATTTTTTGTAATTGTGTTGTTTGTATAATTTTTTGTCCAGTTTTGGTTTTATTTTTCTTCTGATTTTTCTGGCTGACTTGGTTTTTGTTTAGGCTTTGCGCTCTTTTTTTGTGGCTTGGGTTTTGCTATTTTCGGTTGAGGTTTTGCAGGCTGTATTGGTCTCTCAGCTGTAATCTGTTTTTGGTGTTCATGTGGTTGTGGCAGGTGTGTTGGTTTGTGTTGTGGATGAGATTTTTGTTGATTGTTTGTGATTGGTCTCATCTTGCTCCAAACTACATTCATTCTGGCTCTGTATCCTTCTGCATATTCCAGCTCACTTGGAACCAGTGTTGCAGGATGGAAAAATCCTTGACTTCGCATTGCAAACGCTCTTTTTGTTGCAAGATTTCTTACGTAGTCCCAATCTGGTGTTGCAAATCCATCTACTGGTCCTACTAGTATTCCGTTGTGCATACTAAAAACAAGACTGCTAACTATTGGTATTGCAAAGTTGATACTTGCAGGCGAGTTTAGCTTTACTGGCATCAGTGGCATGTGATGACTGCCTCTTGTGTTTCCTGCAACATAATGCGGATTGCTAAATGCGCTTCCAACTTCTTCAGTTGCTGGGAAATCTTTTTGTGTTCTTATAATGCAAATCGGATCATCTTTTCCAACATATTTTCCTGCAATGTTGTGCAGTCTGTCAGTTGACGCTACAAGTATTGGCTGATTGTCTTTTGTATACACTGAAGAAACCACATACCTTCCAGGATACATCAGGGCGGCTTCAAGAGTGGGTTTGTCTTGCCACATGTGCAGTTCAGCAATTTTTCCTTTTTCTACATCCATGACATTTATCTTGACCCCTTTTGCAAGATTTTGGTTTACTATGAGACCTGTGTTACTTAGAGTATCTACAAATATTCTATAAAATGGATAGTTGAATGCACCAGGCTCTGTCTTGTCTGCGGCATAAATTGTAAAGGCCTCGTTTGGTCTTTCTTCAAATTGCATCTCTGCAACACCAGGGCCCATACCCTTTACGTTGCCTGAAAAAGAATCTTTGAGCAAGTCCTGGCCTGCACCATACAGTCCTTCGTTTTTTGCAACCCTTGTAGCTGCTTCAAATGCCTTCCATGCAAGCTGGTGAACTTCTTTATTGTCAACTCCTTTTGTATGAGTCATAACAATGTGTATGTCATCGCCACAATAACCAATGTAAGAATCAATTAAGAGTCCGTTGCCATCTTTTCTAACTTGAGGTCTTACCATGTTTCTGACTGCATTTAACAAACCATCGCTTGGTCTTGTGTGACCGCCGATTCCACCAACATCAGCTTTGATAACTGTGACAGTAATTCTCAATAATTTTAGTCAGAAAATACTTTGATTTATAGTATGTGAAAAATAATCAAGGTCAATTACTGGATCAGCAAATTATTCAAAATTTATTGAAAAGAATCCCAAAAAATCGAAATGGTAATAAAGCCCATGCTTGTGAGGATTCGTTATGAGCGCTAGTAAAAAGCCACACTTGAACATGATCGTAACAGGTCACATCGATAACGGTAAATCCACCACAATGGGTCATCTCTTGATGGACCTTGGTCTTGTCGATGAAAGAACTATTGCAGCACATGCTGCCGAGTCTGAAAAGACAGGAAAAGGTGACACATTCAAGTATGCTTGGGTCATGGACAACATCAAAGACGAAAGAGAGAGAGGTATCACAATAGATCTAGCGTTTCAGAAATTTGAAAGTGCAAAATACTTCTTTACATTAATTGACGCACCTGGACACAGGGACTTTATAAAAAACATGATTACTGGCGCATCCGAAGCTGACTGCGCAGTTCTTGTCCTTTCTGCAAAAGAAGGAGAGACTGATACTGCAGTGGCACCAGGAGGCCAAGCAAGAGAGCATGCCTTCCTTTTGAGAACTCTTGGTGTGGGACAGCTAATCGTTGCCATAAATAAAATGGATGACAGTAATTATTCTGAACAAGCATTCAAGGTGGCAAAGGACAAGGCTGAAAAACTGATCAAGTCAGTTGGATACAAGCTAGAAAACGTTCCAATAATTCCAGTCTCTGGATGGAAAGGCGATAACCTTGTTAAGAAATCTGAAAACATGAAATGGTGGACTGGAAAGACAATGCTTGAAACATTTGATGATTTCAAACTCCCAGAAAAACCAACTGGCAAGCCACTACGAATTCCAATTCAAGATGTTTATACAATCACTGGTGTTGGTACAGTTCCAGTAGGTCGTGTTGAAACAGGAACTGTAAAAGCTGGACAAAAAATTATTGTCATGCCAGCAGGAGTACCTGGAGAAATCAAAACAATTGAAACTCACCACACTCAGATGGAGTCTGCAGAAGCTGGTGACAACATTGGTTTCAACCTTAGAGGTGTTGATAAAAAAGATATCAAAAGAGGAGATGTAATTGGAACACCTGACAATCCTCCAAACGTTGCAAAAGAATTTCGAGCTCAAATCATTGTAATTCATCATCCAACTGCACTTGCACCTGGATATACACCAGTAATGCATGCACACACTGCGCAGGTTGCTGCAACCATTGTTGCGTTTGAAGCAAAGATAAATCCGCAAACAGGTGCAGCAGAAGAAAAGGATCCAAAGTTTCTCAAAGCAGGTGATTCTGCAATAGTAAGAATTCGACCAGTCAGACCAATACCAATTGAGACCTTCCAAGACTTTCCAGAGTTAGGAAGATTTGCACTCAGAGACATGGGCGCAACAATTGCTGCAGGCGTTGTAAAAGATATCACTGAGAAATACACCGCTTAGTGGTTTGGATGACACAAACAGCCCGAATCAAGCTTACCAGCACAAGTCTGCTCAGGCTTGACGGAGTCTGTACTGAAATTAAAGGCATTGGTGAAAAAACCGGTGTCAAGGTAAAAGGACCAACACCTCTTCCAGTAAAAAGACTAAACGTTGTAACACGCAAGTCTCCATGCGGTCAGGGAACAAACACATATGAAAAATGGGAGATGCGAATCCACAGACGTGTCATAGATCTTAGTGCAGACGACAGAGCAATCCGACAGTTAATGAGAATAAAGATTCCAAACGACGTTTACATTGAGCTTACCCTGAAATAATTTGTTAGCCTTAAATTACAGACATTTTTGATTAAAGACATGACAACTGAAGAACCACAAGAAATTGGTGAAGAACCACAAGCTCCAAGTTTTAGTGTGGTGTATTCATGCATGCGATGTGGAACTCCTGTTACATTGTCTGAGCTAAACAGATTGCCTGAAATAAAATGCATCTGTGGATTCCGAGTTTTTAGTAAGCTAAGACCGCCAGTAGTAAAATCACTAAAAGCTGTTTAGGTGTCTCTAGTTCCACTGTAAGAATGATATCTTTGCAGATGGGTTCTCATCTGTTCCATGCTTGAAAAAAATTCGTTGCATTCTTTGCAATCATAGAGAAGATCTTTTCCATGCACCACTTGCTCGTGTTGCATAAGATCTTCTTGCTGTCTGAACTTTTTATCACATTTTTCACATTTGAATTTTTTAAAAAGATGCATCATTGATCATTTTTTGCTTTTTGTGTATCCCAGCAAGTTCTGCAAATCTGTCCTTGGATAGACCATTCTTTCTTTGGATTATACCTAATAATACCAAGCTTTGTTCCACACAGGCTACAAAAGTTTCGCAATTTGTCATGCTCTATCCCTTTATTATCAAAACAAGGCTTGCAAAGAAGACCTTTCATCTCCCACTGCCATCGGGGCTCCCACAAATCTGGTAAATTTTTTTCTATCCCGCAAATAACACACTTTTGTTTAATACTCAAATCATACTGTTTTTGCATCTCGTTGATGTAACAATCAGAACACAGGGGGCTCTCTACGTTCCATTCTCGCTTTGGTTTGTGCTTATGAGTGATGCTTTTTTTACAAACGGTACAAAACGATGGCTTGCGATGTAATAGACCCACAGATACAATCTGCATATCTGTTAAAAAAACGTTAGTGGTTGATTCTTATAAAATAATCCTGATGTGATGTGTTGATGAATATATCTTACAATGACTGATATGTGATGAAAAGAAATCGACGTGGTCTAGTTCTGTTCTAGTGCTTCTTCGATAAGCTGGCTTGCATTTAGCATGCCCTTTCGTTTTGCAATCTCTTCTACCATCTTGTATTGATCAGATGTAAAACAAATTGGCATTGAACGTTTTTCCATGATAGAATTTGAATATTTGATTTAATATCCTTTTTGGTAAGCTATAATCACGACTTTTATTATATTGTTAATTATGTGATGTGTGGCAAAGAAAAAACAGATCCTTGTGATAGGAAACAATGAAGACAGTTCCAATGCTACACTTGAAAAAATAGCATATGAAACTGGGATGGAAGTGGCAAAATCTGGCTCGGTGCTTGTGACTGGTGGCCTTGGGGGAGTGATGCGTGCTGCATGCAACGGTGCAAAGGATGCAGGAGGTCTAACAGTTGGCATCATTCCTCAAAATGATCCATCTTTTGCAAATGAATACTGTGATATAGTAATACCAAGTGGACTTGGGTTGGCAAGAGACTTTCTTAATGCGCTTTCTGCAGACGGTGTCATAATAATTGGTGGTGGCTCTGGAACTTTATCAGAAACATGTGCTGCATACATGTACAAAAAACCAATTGTTGCAATAAAAAATACTGGAGGAACAGCTGATATGTTTGCTGACAAGTACCTTGATCACAGACAAAACGTTCTCATAGTTGGAGTGGACTCGGCAAAAGACGCAGTCAAGTATATCTTAGAAAAAATTAATTCTGCATAGAGACAAGCAAGGGGTCTGGTTCGTAAAACTGGCCATACTTTTCTGCTTGTGATTTTAACTCTTTTACTATGTTTGTTATTCCAAATTCTTTTCCAGTTTCAAATATTGGCTTTTTCAGTCCCATGCCAAGCTGCAAGGCTTTTTCAACCTGGTTTACATCACTTGCTTGATTTGTGACAAGCCACGCAGCGTTGTTTAGCATGTTTGCGACAAGTCGAATTGGATTGAATTTTTTTGCAAGCTCCTCTGATAACGGAATTCTTTCATACTTGTCTCCTGAATATTCATAAAATCCAGAGCCTGATTTTTGTCCAAGCTTTTTTTGGTTAAACAGTTCTTCTATCTTTTTGTGGGGGTTGATTACTTTTTTGTCCCTTGAATGCATCTCAATTGTGGCTTTGTGAATAACATCAAGTCCAGTAAAATCTGCAAGCTCAAATATTCCCATGGGAAAACCTAGTCTGAACTTTACTGCAGAATCAATCTCTGTCATTGATGCACCATCTCTGTCCATAGCCCATGCAGCTTCATGTACAAGTGGAATGAATATTCGGTTTACAATAAAACCCGCAACATCTTTTTTGCACAAGACTGGTTCTTTTGAAACTGATTTTACAAAGTCAATTGTTGTCTGAATTAATTCTTGTGATGTCTTTTGACCAGGGATTACCTCAACTAGTTTCATTAGTTGTGGCGGGTTGAAAAAATGAATTCCTATGAACCTCTCCGGTCTTGATGTTGTATTTGCAATCTCTGTTATGGGC
>DATIAR010000008.1:0-28170 GCA_035457865.1 Nitrosopumilaceae archaeon | reverse complement strand
CTCTTTTTGGATAACATATGTTTGAAACCTGAAAAAACACCAGTCTAAATATGATTATCAGACCCAAAGATACCGATATTATAGCTGATTTTTTCATTAAATCCAATTTATTTCATAAATTAAAAAGATGGGCCCAAAGGGCTTCGATCCCTTGGCTCACCGGTTATGAGCCGGTTACTCTACCAAGCTGAGTTATGGGCCCACGAAAAAACAGGTTTGAATGGAGTATAAAAACGGTATTAGAGATTAACAGTAAGCCTCGTAGCAGCTATCAAGCAACGTGTTCTGTGCAGAAATGGATCTACTTGCAATTTGGAATAATTCTTCTTCTCTTTGAGAAGGAATTTTTTCAAGGATCCTTCTCCAAGTTGCGGCGTGTCTGATATCAGCTTCTGCATGGAGTCTAAAGTATTCTATCGCATCATCGTTTGTTATATCATAAAATTTGCGCAATCCTTCAATTTTTGAGAGGCTAATTTTTGGAATTTCTTGTTCTAATGCATACATAGCAGCAGCGCCACCTTCAAACGAATTCATGAGAGAAGATAGTTCTGATACTGCCTTTCTTGTCTTTTCAAATCCATTGTATTTTTCTAATTCTTCCTGTGAAACTCCTAATGCACTGGCAAATTTCGTCCAAGATTTTATATGTTCTGCTTCTTCTTTTTGATTTGAAACAAGTTCACTTTTAACAGTATCAGAACTTTGTTGAACAATTGTATTCACAAATGATGGCACTGCTTTTACAAGTTGAAAGTATTCTTTGGAATAACCATTAAGAGAATCAATAGTCAAGTTTCCTTCTGACCACATTACATAGAAAGGGTGTTTTAGCAAACTCTGTTTTTCTATTAGTTCATCTATTCTTTTGACAAGCGAATTCATGCGCTTTATGAATTTCAGGCAATAAAAAAATCTTTGGAATCACTTCAAAAGGATTTTATGGACAAAAAACAGGATGCAGTTGGGCTCCAGTGGTGTAGACCGGTCAAGCATACCGCCCTTTCAAGGCGGTGATCCCGGGTTCAAATTCTTTATGATGAAAATCCCGGCTGGAGCACCTACAAAGCATTAATATTCTAACATAAGTTAAAGCTCTTTAGTGCAAGTTTGTGGATAGAAAAAATTTCGAAATAAATCCGCTAATAAAAGACTACAAGCAACATCTTGATAAAATAAATGAAGCCTTAAAACGGGAGCTTGATCTCTACTCTGCCTCGGAGTTTGTAGAACCATTACAATATGCTCTTGATGGAGGAAAGCGAATACGACCACTCATCTTGTTATTGTCAGCAGAAAGTGTTGGAAATTGTGATGAAAACGCATATGCTGCTGCATGTGCAGTAGAATTACTACATACGGAATCAGTTATTCATGATGATATAATAGACAATGAGACGTTAAGGAGAAGAAAAGATCCGTTTCATATCAAGTATGGGTATAATACAAGTATTCTCACTGGAGATTTTGTTCTTGGTTTGATCCTAAATATAACATCAAGAATTAACAACCCACGAATAGCAGGTGAGCTAGCAACAACAGCTATGATGATGAGTGATGGTGAGATGATTGAAACTAGACTAGAATCAAGTGAGGATGTCACATTTGATGATTATCTTAAAGTAATGGAATACAAAACAGCTACGGCTTTTGAAGCAGCATCAAAAATAGGTGCAATACTTGGAGGTGGGACAGAAGATCAGATTTTGGCATTAGCAGAATATGGAAAAAATGTTGGAATTGCATATCAAATACATGATGATTTACAAGACTGGAATAATGAAGACAAATTATTTAATGTTTTAATAAAGAAGAGTTCAGACCCGCGTGATGTTTTCAACCATATGGATTATTTGTTAAAGGATTATTCTTTAAAATCAAAAGCTGGTTTGCGAAAAATAAAGGAGTGTCCAGCTAAATCGCATTTAGAGAATCTTTTAGATCTTACTATGTTCAAGGTGCAATAGAAACTGACGTTATGCTTGGCACCGCAGATTGTGTAAACTGAATTATCGGATCCGGATAGACACCTATTCCTACTATGAAGATAATTGAAAATATCATTACCGCTATTATTGATTTTGGCTCTTTTACCCTCTTGTCTGATTCACCTTCTTCAAAGTACATTTTCCTTATCATCCAACCGTAGTAAGCAAGTGAGAGCGCACTGTTTAGAACTCCAGCTATTGCAAGATATGGAGCCCAAGAGACTATAGAGCCTGCATCTATAGCGGAACCAAATAACATTAGCTTACTCCAAAATCCATTAAGCGGTGGAACGCCAGCTAACGCGAGAAGTGAAACTACTAACCCAATTGATGTTATTGGCATTCGTTTTCCAAGACCACGTATTTTATCAAGATGTGAAACTGCCAAGGTTGTGATTATTCCAGCAGCTGCAATGAATGCTGCACCTTTCATCACTGCATGATTTAATATGTGGAAAAGTGCAGCCTGGATTCCAATTTGTGAAAACGGTGCAATGCTCAAACCGATCAGAATGTAACCCGCTTGTGCGATACTAGAATATGCTAACATCCTGGTGATGTTCTTTTGCATAATTGCAGCTATGTTTCCAACCGTCATTGTCATGATAGCAATAATTCCAAGTGCAAATGTCCATTCCAAATTAAGTGCTACAGTTCCCATGATAATAACACGTAAAGCAGCAGCAAATCCAGCTTTTTTTGTTCCAGCAGCTAAAAGTGCAGATATTGTTGTAGGAGCGCCCTCGTATGCGTCAGGTAACCACATGTGGAATGGTACAAGCCCCATCTTGAATCCAAATCCTGCAATGAACATTGCTACTGAAAGAAGTGCAAGAGGCATCATGTCAGGCCCAAGATGTGAGAACCCTGAAATTACTTGGGCTATGTTTGTTGAACCAGTAAGACCATATGCAATTGAGATTCCATAAATTATAATTGCAGAGGATAATGCGCCAAATAGAAAGTATTTGAGTGCAGCTTCATTTGATATTGGATCTTTTTTCATAAAACCTGCGAGAACATAGGTTGGAATGCTCATGAGCTCCCAAGCCACAAGTAACATTACCAAGTCAGTAGAATATGCAATAAGCACCATTCCTACTGATGCAAGTAGAATTAGAGAATAGTAGACAGCTGGATGTGCTTTTCCTCTCATGTAATTAAATGAACCAACCGTTGTCATTATTGAAACAATAAGCATGGCTATTGCAAAAAATGAGCCAAACATATCATCCACTAAGACATTTTCTGAAAATATGGCAGCTGGTGTTACCTTGTCTGCCATGATTTGGTATGCCACAAAACCAATTGCTGCAATTAATGCGCCAAGTGTTATTGCACCATAAAATGAAGACGAACCTTTCTCTTTTCTTATTACATTAATTACTGGAAGTATCACTCCAATTGTTCCCAGTATTATAGTTAGAATGATTGGTGTTGAAGTGAAGTCTATCATTTTTTTCTCCTAAATTAGCAATAGTAATACTACAAAGAGTATTCCTGCTCCAAATACATACAAATATGATTGTGAAATTCCAGTCTGAGTCCCTTGGATAACTTTAGCGCTCCAACCTACTGCTTTTTCTGAACCCTTATTCATGCCATCTATTACAGTACTCTCAAAGTATCTCCAGATTCCTCTTGCAAAAAACAATGGTGCTGTTACAAAGGACCAATAAATTAATGAATTAAGATACCATCGGTTTAAGAAGAATTTATGTATAGCATAGAAAAACAAATTAGAGTTTACAAATTTTACAGGATCTACGAATCTACCAATGTAGAAAATGTATCCAAGTCCAAATCCTACTGCAAATGCAATTAGTGATGCCATAAGTGCGATCGGGTTTACACCTGACAGGAATCCACCAAGAATTGGTTCTGATTCCATAGCAACTTCATGTTCTGTAATGATTCCAAACGAATGACTGAGATATTCAGTGAAAAGCTCGTGAATTCCCTCTTCAGCAGACAAACCAACTATGCCAATTCCTATCGTAAGTACCGCAAGTATGCCATATGGCACCCACATTGATTTTGGTGCCTCATGAATGTGATGTCCTTCTTTTTCCATTTTTTCAATGTGTTTGCTTTTGTTTCCAAAGAATACCATGCCAATCATTCTTGTTGTGTAAAATGCAGTTATGATTGCAGTGATGAGTGCAATTGCAAATATTGGCATTGCCCAAGTATTTCCAGATTCATAAACAGCAGCAAATATTGCGTCTTTACTCCAGAAGCCTGTTGTGATAAATGGTGCGCCCATTAAAGCAAGTCCTGCAGCCCACATGAACGCATATGTCTTTCTCATGTGTTTTCTCAAGCCTCCCATGTCAGTCATGAATCTAGAACCAACAATATGCAACAACGAACCAGCTGCCATAAACAATGAAGCTTTGAACATTGCATGTGATATCAAGTGGAAAAATCCTGCAGTATATCCATCAACAAATTGTTGTGAAAGTCCCGCTATTCCAAGTGCCATCATCATGTATCCAATCTGAGAACCTGTAGAATATGCAAGGACTTTTTTGATCTCAGGAGAAACCATTCCTTGTGTTGCAAGTAAGAGTGCAGTAATTGCACCTACCCAAGCTATTATTTCAAAGAATTGATCCATTGCAATTCCAACTGCTGCCAGTGCAAAAAACAGTGGTCCTAATCTTGCTACCAAAAAGACTCCTGCTTTTACCATTGTAGCTGCATGAATCAAAGCAGAGACTGCTGTTGGACCAGTCATGGCCTCAAGTAACCATTCGTTTAATGGGAATTGTGCAGATTTTCCAATAGCACCGCCAAAAAGCAAAACTGCTGCAGGTACTAGAAGGCCTTGTGCTGACATTGCAGTAGCCCAAGCAGTATCATGGGTTAATTCTTTAAAACCAAATGTTCCAGCAAATGCAAATATCAAAAACATTCCAGCAAGCATCATGATGTCTCCTACTTTTGTCATGATGAATGCCTTCATTCCTGCATGTGTTGGAGAATAATATTGTAATACACCAAGAGCAGTATATCCTTCAGTTCCAACATGATCTTTCTTTTTATCTTGATACCAAAAGCTTATCAGTGCATATGAGGCAAGTCCTACCCCTTCCCATCCAAAGAATAATTGTAAGAAATTATCAGACAAAACAATTAGTTGCATTGAGCCTATAAAGAACAGCATCCAGAACCAAAATCTTGTGATGTTTTTGTCTCCTTTCATGTAGCCCGTACTATACACCATAATCAAAAATGAAATCCAACCAACGACATTTGCCATCAAAACTGCGAGTGGGTCGGCAAGAACTCCTGCTTTCAATCCTATTGATGATATCCAAGGTATCTGATCATGTACTTCGTTTCCTTCAAGTGCAGATGGCAAGAGAGTCATTGCTGAAATTGCACTCATCAATGCAAAGGCTACTGCAACTGCACTAGTTCCTCGCCTAGAGAATTTTGCAACACCTGGAATTATCAGAGCTGCAACAAATGGCAGAATCCAGATTGCCCAACCATTGAGTGCGCCTGCTCCTAAACCAAGTCCAATTTCAAGGGCCATAATCTAAACTCCTACCACTCCTTTCATGAAAGGAATTATTTGGTTAAAGAAAATATCAGGATAGATTCCCACCACAATAGTAAATCCTGCCAATACCATCATTGGTGCGGTAATATACCAACTCGCCTCTTTTGTGTTTGAAAGATGTTCTGGGAGTTTTCCAAAAAATACACGCTTCATCATCCATAAAATGTACGACATGGTGATAACAGTAGAAACTAATCCTAGACCAAATGTAACCATTCTAATTGTAGAACCCTCTTGTATCGCAGTTTGTAATGCCCCATAAAACAGAGTCCATTCTCCCATAAACCCACTTGTTGGTGGAACACCCATTATGGTGAGAGCTCCAATCATTGCACAAACTGCAGTAATTGGCATCTTTCCTGCTAGCCCGCCAAGTTTTGTCATACTTCTTGTACCAACTTGAAGTATAATGGAACCAGCCATCATGAAGAGCAATCCTTTACCAAGTCCGTGTGATACATACATCATTTCTGAACCGGCAAGACCTAAGGCAGATGCAGAACCAATTCCAAATAACAGATAACCCATCTGACTTATACTAGAATATGCAAACAATCTCTTGATATCGTCTTGCATTAGTGCCATAGTACCACCGTAAAGCATAGTTGCAAGTCCCCATAGGTTAAGAAATAGTGCAAAGTGTTCGTACTGCCCAGGTAAAAGTTGAACTATAAGTCTGAAAATTCCGTATGCACCAATTCCGATCATAGCTGGTGACAAGAGTGCACTTATTGGGGTTGGAGCTTCAGCGTGTGCGTATGGAAGCCATATATGGAAAATAAACGCAGCAAGTTTCACTCCAAGTCCAATTATTATCGCAACAGCTGCAAATGCAAGAACATCTGGTGGAATTCCCTCTTCTCTAATATCAACAAAGTTGAAGCTGCCAGTACTAAGTCCAATTGCCAAAAATCCTAAAAGTAAAACAACTGCACCAACATGAGTCCAAAAAAAGAAAAGTAGTGCGATTCGTCTTCTTGCACCATATCCATAGAATGCAATTAAAAAGAAACCAGGAATCAACATTACCTCAAAGAAAACATAAAATTCTATCAGGTTGGTTGCAAGTACAGTTCCAAGCATTCCCATAGCAAAGACGAGATATAATGCAAAGTAAATTCCAATTTGATTATTCAAATATCCTTTAAGAGCAGATGATTCAATAATTGCAGTAGATTGACCATCACCTATCAGTTGTTTCTGGTGATGCATTTTTTCTTCAAACTGCTCAGTAATTTTTGCAACCATGTATGGTTTTGAGTAAATTGCAAGCACTGTGGACAAAACATAAATTATAATTGCAAAAGGTGATGCAAGCCCATCAAGTAAGAATCCAAATTCTCCAAACATCTTAGTCCAAGGGTAGTGTTCTTCATATGTTCCTGATAATACTGGAGCGATCATTATTGTTGTACAATAGAGTAGTAATCCAAACGTAAACCAAGTTGCTGCGTTAGGTCCAGATTTTCTTCCAAGATAATAAGCTACAGGCGACAGTAGTAGCGGTAAAAAGACCGCCTGCAACAATACATATTCCATTATCCTTTCAAGCTCCTGAAATCAGCAATATCGATATTTTTGTACATCCTGTAAGCAACTATGATTAGTGCAAGTCCAACTGCAACCTCTGCAGCTGCAATAGCTATAGAAAACAATGCGAGTGTTTGTCCTTGGCTATTTGGAATAAATCTAGAGAATGCAACTACGTTAAGATTTGCTGCATTTACAATCAACTCTATGGCAAAAAGCATTCTAATCGCATTTCGCTTTACTGCAAGACCGTATATTCCAATGGCCAACAGTGCCACTGACACTAGGACAAATTCAATCAGTTCGTTGCTCATTGGTAACATCCTCCCTTCTAGCCAAAGTCAAAGCACCAATTACTGCAGATGTCAAAATCAGCCCCATTACAACAAGTGCTGGGGAATAATATGTAAGAAAATCTTTTCCTATTTCTTTAAAGTCAACAGATGGAGCGTCAACTTCCATTGATTTTATTCCAGAACCAATTATGATAGTTCCTATTCCAAGCATAATTACAATCATCAAACCTATGCCAGCATATCTTCTACGCGGATCCTCGATTTTGTTAAAGATGAGCTCACGTCGTACTAGCATCACAGTAAACAGTATAAGCACAGCAATCGATCCGACATAAACAGAGATTTGAAACATTGCAACAAATGGTGCGTCCAAAAGCAAAAAGAATCCGGCAACGCCAGCAAGTGTAACCATCAATGCTATGGAACCATAAATCATTGATCGAATTTCAAGTGCAGCTATTGCAGAACCAATTGTTAAGACAGAGATTGCTAGAAACACCGCATCAGCCATGTGTTGCACCCCGCTTGTCAATTTTTATTTCTACGTCTTGGTCTACTTTTGGATTTACAGCAAGTTGAGATGGCGTATAGATTAGTGCTTCCTTACTAAATGAAGAAAGTTCATAGTCATTTGTCATGTATAGAGCATAAAATGGACATGCATCTACACACAATCCACAGAAGACACATTTACCATAATCAATCTGAGGCATTATTGCTTTCTTGTTGTGTTTCCAAGTTTCGTTTACCTTCACCATAGCTATAGCTTCAGCAATTCCTTCACATGCAATAGCACAGAGCTGACAACCAGTGCACTTGTCGTGGAACAATATGTGTCGCCCCTTTAGACCCGCAATTCCTACCCCAGTTTGAGGATCAAATTGGAAACCATCGCCTACAAACTTTAATTTTTCTTCTGGGTAACGTAATGTGAATCGTTTAATTGCCAAGTGTTTTACACCTGAGTTAAGAGCTCGTATTATTCCCCCTGCGCTACTCATTGTATTAACCCTCCTGGACCCAAGACACCTGCATATACCAAGGCCAGAGCTATAAAGATGTTAACGAATGCTAATCCAATTAATTTGTACCAACCAGTGTGCAAAAGTAGATCTATTCTAATTCTTGGAAATACACCTCTTGGTAGTAAGATCACAAGTATAACTCCAATAGTTTTAATTGTAAACCACAAAGTACCATTTAGCATTTCTTGATCTAATAGTGGTAGACCCGGTACATGCATTGTGATTGGACCCATCTTTATTCCCTCTGTGATTATTTCTTGTGGGAAGGGAGGCCACACCATTGGACCGTTCCATCCACCCAAAAACAAGATCGTGAATAAAGCAGCAAATGCATATAGTTTAAGATATGAGCCAAGTTGAACTAAACCATACATCATTCCAGAAAATTCTGTTAACCAACCAGCAACGATTTCACTTTCTGCTTCTGGAAGATCAAACGGAATTCTTTCTAGTTCTGCAAGTATAGTAGTAAAAAACACAATAGCACCAATTGGCATGAAGATGATCCACCAGTAATGTTGTTGCGATTCAACAATTTCAGTCAGATTTAATGTTCCTGTCAAAATAACAATTCCAAGAAGTGACAGAATTAATGGAATCTCAAATGAGACCATTTGGTGAAGTGCTCGTATTCCACCGATGAACGGGAACTTACTGTTTGCTGACCATGATGAGAGTATAGTGATTATTGGAAAGAATCCAATAACTGCAAAAACTGCTAACAATCCTACGTCTAGATCCGCTACTACCCACCCTGGAGCAACTGGGATCAATGAAATAAAAGCGGCTGCGGTTCCAACAAATAACAGTGGAGCAATCCAGAAAATTGGTTTGTCTGCCTTTGCGGGAATGATGATCTCTTTTGATATTAGTTTTAGTCCATCTCCCATAAGTTGCAGTATTCCTTCTATTTTACCACAGTAAAGTGGCCCTACACGAAGCTGCATCTTTGCAAGAAACTTTCTTTCTATGTAAATTGTTCCTGCTGCAAGAAGAGCTGCAAAACCAAATCCAGGAAAAGCAGCTATTCTGAAAAAGTCTGTATGCATTAGTGATTTTATTATAGGCAACGTACGTGACGGATCTGCCAGCCAAGTTAATGCAAGATATGGGGTAAGTAGTTTGTCATCGATTACTGGAAGTTCAATATAAAACAGTATAATCAGTACAATTGGTAAACCAATTAGTGTGAATATAACTATGACCCAAAAGATAAGGTCGGTTAGAGATGCTACAAATCTGCT
This sequence comes from Nitrosopumilaceae archaeon, assembly GCA_035457865.1. GTDB lineage: Archaea > Thermoproteota > Nitrososphaeria > Nitrososphaerales > Nitrosopumilaceae > UBA8516. The sequence goes on along the minus strand of DATIAR010000008.1, from coordinate 18,516 downwards.
TAGTCTAAATTCTGGTGCAATAGCTGACATTTATCTATCAGCTTCCACTGGCCAGTAGTTTAGACTCCAATAAACAGCTGGCATGTTTCCAAGTTTTTCTCCTTTAAGCAGATATGGCATGCAAATCAGGTTTCTAAATGAACCAACGCTTATTTTGACTCGGTATGGTTCAGGTTTACCATCAGATACAACATACATGCCAAGAGATCCTCTCCCAGATTCAACTCTGCGGTAGGCTTCCTCGTTCCCACCTTTTGGATTTGGTTTTAGTTTTATTCTCACTGAACCAGATTTTGGCATCTTCTTTAATGCATCTTTTATTATTCTACAGCTCTCAAGCATGTCAAGATATGGAACTCGTGATCGTGCATATGAGTCACCTTCCTTTAGTACTTGAGTTTGGAAATCCAAATTATCATAAACATCGTATGGTTCTTTCTTTCTAATATCAAAGTCCACACCAGCAGAACGAAGAACAGAGCCTGTAGTTCCAAGTCTTATTGCATCCATTCTTGATAAAACACCTGTTCCCTCTGTTCTTTGTTTTAAAACAGGGTTCTGATAGAAAATGTCTTCATATTCCTTTAGTCTTTTTTCGAAGTAGTCTATTTGTCTTAGACACCTTTCTTCAAAGTTTGCAGGTACGTCGTTTCTTACACCACCTGGTACAAAGTATGCATGTGTCACTCTTGCTCCGGACATTGCTTCTAAAAGATCTATGCATAATTCTCTATCACCAGCCGGCCACATGAACATTGTAGAGTGTCCTAAGAAAATTCCGTAAATTGCAAGCCAATACAGAGTGTAAACACATCGGTTCAGCTCGGACGCTATAACGCGAATGTATTTTGCTCGTTCTGGAACTTCAATTCCTAAAAGATCTTCGACTGCAAGACAATATGGATACAAAATGTTACAAGAGTCATGAATTACTGGTCTTTCCAAGTGAGGAATGTTTTGTATGTAGTTTCTATATTCTGCCATTTTTTCTTCACCACGATGTACATATCCTGGATCAGGATCACATGAAATGATGTAATCACCATCAACTTTGATGATAAGTCGCATGTGTCCAGAACCTGGATGTTGTGGGCCAACATTTAATGTCATTATCCTGTCATCAGCTTTCTCAAGTTGAATTCCTGGCGGCAGTGATGTTGTCATATTATCTTCCCTTTATGCTGAAATCCTTTCTGAAAGGTGGAATGTCTGCCCAGTCTTCTGGCAAAAGTAATCTTCTATTATCTGGATGTCCTTCGAAATACACTCCAAGCATTTCAAAGCATTCTCTTTCATGAAATTCTACGCTGTAGAAAACGTCCCTAAGAGAAGGCATTCTTGTAGTATCATTTCCAGGATTTGGAACGTCTTCCCGAGGTACTCGCGTTGCTAAAGTAAGTATTTGTTTTGCTAATTGTGGCTCAGTATATGATCCTAAGTGATAAACAACCTCAATTTCTTTTGATTGTGGGTAATCTACACCTGTTACTGATTCTGCATGATCAAAATTTAATTCGTCACGAATGAATGTTGCAACATCTAAAATGTTTTCTTTCTTTGTGTTTACTCTGATTCGATTTGGTTTTATAAAACCAATTGTTACCTCTGCACCAAATTTAGAAACTATCTTTTCTGCAAGAGATTTTTCAAATTTTGGTTCAACTATAGGAGCGGTTTCTTTTTTGACAACCTCTGGTTTTGTCTCTACAGTTTCACTGGATTTTTCAGTAATTATTTTTTCAGAACTCATTATTACCTAACCTTCATTCTCTTAATTTTTTCTTGAAGCAACATGCATCCTTGTATAAGAGTTTCAGGTCTAGGTGGACAGCCTGGTACATAGACATCCACTGGGATCACTCCATCAATTCCTGGCAGAACATTGTATGAATCAAAGTACAAGCCTCCAGTAATTGCGCATGCACCCATGGCGATAACATATTTCGGATCTGGCATTTGATCATATACCATTCTGAGTCGTGGAGCCATTTTTCTTGTAATAGTTCCTTGTACAACAACCAAATCACACTGTCTCAAAGAACCAAAGGCCTCAATGATTCCGAATCTTTCTACATCATATCTTGGGCCTGATGCAGCTCCAAACTCTACGCTACAACATGCTGTCTCGATGTGCACTGGCCAAAGTGACCATAGTCTACCCCAATTTAGGGCATAACCTAGTGGTTTATCAATTGCTTTAATTAGAACATCTCCCAGCTTTCCAACAAATACATTTGTTGCATGAGACGAGATCAGTTCTTTTTGCAATTCTTGTCCCTCCTGACTTGATCACTTGTTTTATTTGATTTAAGACTTACCAAATGTTCCTTCTCCCTGATTGATGTAACGCAAAAGCAAACGAAGCAAACATTATTCCTAAAAATGCTATTATTGGAAGAGTTGCAGATTTAGGAAGATTTAACAGTGTACTTCCCCATGCATACAGAAAAATTGACATGACATCAAAAACGACAAACATCAAAACATAAGCATAATACTGCATCATAAAATGAGTTCGCCCTTCACCACTTGGAACTTGACCACACTCCATAGGCAAAAACTTGACAGGATTACTTCTTCGTCTTGGTGCAATCATTCTAGAAAGAATCAGGGCAGGCGCTGTTGCTACAATAGCAAATCCAAACATTAGCAATACAGGGCTAAAGCTACCAGCTACCTCTCCTACCAAAGTAGCTAAAAAGCCGGTCGGAGAGTATAAAAATCTATGCACAGTTACCGATCGTCTTTAATTAAAAAATCGATTTCTGATATTATGATTTGTTGCTCATTATTTAGAAATCATATAACACATAGTTGAAAAAAATGAATTTAGTGTGAATGTCCACAACCACAAGAATCGTGACTATGTTCCATTCCATGTGGATCTTTTTCCATGCATCGTGAGCATTTCTCAGCACTTGTTGGTGAAAAGAATCCTATTCCGCATGATACACATTTCATACTTGGCATATAGTTACTGCAAATGACCACTATTTATTGCTGTATACAAAATTAGAAAATAATGATTGATATATACCGAATTCAAAATTGAAGTCATGACAGTGAACGTTGGAGACAATGCTCCCAGTTTTACTTTGGTGGACACAGATTTGAAGATGCGACGCCTTGATGAGTTTAAGGGTAAAAAAGTTGTGTTGTCATTTTTTGTTGCTGCAAGTTCGCCTGTATGTACAAAAGAGATGTGTACTTTCCGAGATTCTTGGGATCAGATATCTAAATTGGGTGCTCAGGTTATTGGAATTAGTAACGATGGACCATTTGCAAACAAGGCGTTTGCAGAAACACATCATCTTAACTTTCCAATACTTGGGGATTACAAGAGTCAGACAATACGCGATTATGATGTACTGATGCCAGACCTCTTGCATGTAAAGGGATATGATGCAGCAAAGCGTTCAGTATTTATCGTCGATGAGAACGGTAAAGTAGTTTACAAGTGGGTTTCTGACAACCCTTTGATTGAACCAAACTACCAAGAGATAGTGAATTTTCTAAAAAAGGGAAATTAAATAATTTATAATTTTATTTTTATTCAATTTCCATCATTACGTCATTTTTTGCAACCGATGCTCCTTGTTTTATTTTTATTGACTTGACAGAACCATCTTTATGTGATTTTATTGAAACTTGCATTTTCATAGATTCCAAGACACATAATACGTCTCCTTTTTTTACTTTATCACCGATGTTTGCGTTGATAGACACAACCCTTCCAGGAATCTGGCTTCGTAGGCTTATTTGAGAATCACTCCCACTCTCAACACCAGAATTCTTGTATACTATTTTATCCAGTTCAGAGTGTTTATCAAATGTAATCTGTAAGCCGTCTACTACAACAGTCATCTTAGCGGTGTTGTTATCAAGATATTTTGCTATGTGATATCTGTTATCCAACATGAATTCTATTTTGTTAGAAGTCATGTTCAGAATCTTGAGGTTTCTTTCCTTTTCTTGAATTTTTATTATATATTCTGAATTACCAAGACTTTGCACAATTTCTGCATCAAACTTGTTTCCAAGATTTTCTATTTTAAATTCCATTTCTATGATTTATCCAGTTGGCTTTTCCAACGAATACTACCTGTGTGTGGTTTGACTCTGCTTTTCAGGAATTCAGAGTGGATTATTACTGCTGCAAGTGCTGCATCAGTTTTCTTCAAAACTTCTTTATTGATATCATCACGCAGTCTGTCTAAAATTTTGAATCTCTCAAGAAAATCAGTTGACAAGTCACCATTGATGAATTCTTTGCTATCGAGTATTGTTTTGTATAGAGGTATTGATGTCTCAACACCCTCAATGTAAAAGTCTGAAAGGGCCATTTGCATTTTTTGTCTGGATTCTTCAAAAGTTTCTCCCCATGTTACAAGTTTTGCCATCAAAGAATCATAGTATGGAGAAACGGTACAACCAGGATATAGATATGTATCAACTCTTACACCAGGCCCAGATGGAATATTTACATCTGGAACTGATCCTGTTGATGGGGCAAAGTCAAGAAATGTATCTTCTGCATTAATTCTACATTCAATTGCACATCCTTTTAGCTTCAAGTCTTTTTGTTTAAATGGAATTTCTTTTCCATTTGCTATATCTATCTGTAGTTTTACAAGGTCAAGGCCTGAAACAAGTTCTGTTACAGGATGTTCTACTTGAAGTCGTGCGTTAATTTCTATAAAATAAAATGTTCCATCATCCAGTCTTAGAAACTCTGCAGTCCCAGCATTGGTGTAATCGACTGCAATAGCTGCATTTACTGCAATTTTCCCAATTTCATCGCGCGTCTTTTGATCAACAACAGGGGAAGGAGACATCTCAATGAGCTTCTGGTGTCTTCTTTGAATAGAACATTCTCTTTCGAAGATGTGCACTGCATTACCATGTTTGTCTCTAAATAATTGATATTCTATATGTCGTATTTTGGGGAGAAACTTTTCTACAAAAAGTGCAGATTTACCAAACGCTGCTTTTGATTCACCAGATGCTATTTCAAAAGCCTCTCTTAGTTCCTTTTCATTATTTACTAATCGGATTCCTCGTCCTCCACCACCAAAAACTGACTTGAGTAAAACTGGATAACCTATTTGGTGAGCAATATCAAGTGCTTTTTCTACCTCTTCTACTATACCAGGACTTCCTGGTACCGTAGGCACTTTTGCTTTTATCATTGCATCTTTACACAACATTTTGTCACCACAAAGTCTCATAGATTTGCCACTTGGACCAATAAAGTTCAGTTTTTTCTTTTCACAAAGATCTGCAAAGTCAGCGTTTTCTGAAAGAAATCCATATCCAGGATGAATTGCGTCCGCGCCTGAGCTAAGTGCAACTTCAATTATTTTTTCCATGTTAAGATAGCTTTGTGATGGAGAAGCTGGGCCTATGTGATAAGCTTCTGATGCCATCTTAGTGTGACGTGAATTTACATCTTCATCAGAATATACTGCGACAGATTTTAAACCATAAGTTTTACATGCTTTTATCACACGTATAGCGATTTCTCCTCTATTTGCTATCAGAATTTTTTCAATCAAATACAATCACAGATTTATATTCCCATGTTTTCGTGGATGTCTTTTTTCACGTTTGTTAGCAAGTGATTCCAATGCCTTGATTATCATTGGGCGTGTTTCTGCAGGATCCAGTACTACGTCAACTGTTCCGTATGATGCTGCAACGTAAGGATTAGCAAACTTTTCTGTAAAGTTGTCAACAAGTTGTTTTTTCAAAGCTTCTGGATCTTTTGCAGCTGCAATTTCTTTTCTATTCATTATTTTTACTGCTGCTTCGGAACCAAGTACCGCGATTTGAGCTGTGGGCCAAGCATAGTTCATGTCAGTTCCAAGGTTTTTGCTTGCCATAGCAATGTAAGCCCCACCATAGGCTTTGCCAATTATTACGGTTATCTTTGGCACGGTTGCTTCACAGTATGCATACAAAAGCTTGCTTCCATGTCTAATTATACCACTATGCTCCTGTTGCGTTCCAGGCATGTATCCAGGAGTATCCACAAAAGTGACAATTGGTATGTTATAGCAATCACAGAATCTGATGAACCTCGCAGCTTTATTAGATGAATCAATATCTAATGCGCCTGCAAGCACCATCGGTTGATTTGCTACAATTCCTACCGTTCTGCCATTCATCCTTCCAAATCCAACTATAACATTTTGTGCAAATAATTCGTGTACCTCAAAAAATACACGGTTGTCTAATATTGAATAAATTATCTCCTTCATATCATATGGTTGTAGTGGGTTTTCTGGTATGATGTTTATCAGATTGTTATCTAGTCTGTTTGGATCATCATTTGTTTGTACAATGGGTGGTTCTTCAGTATTATTTTGTGGAATATAAGATAAGAGGGTTCTTACATAATCCATGCATTGATATTCATTTTTTGCGACAAAGTGTGCAACACCGCTATTTTTTCCATGTGACATTGCACCACCAAGCTCATCAAACGATACTTCTTCTCCAAGAACAGTTTTTACAACTTCTGGTCCTGTTACAAACATTGTAGCCAATTTATCAACCATTATAACAAAATCTGTCATTGCTGGAGAATATACAGCACCACCTGCGGAGGGACCGATGCTTGCAGTGATTTGTGGTATAACCCCTGATGCTAGTTGATTATGATAAAAGATGTTGGCAAATCCATCAAGACTGAGAATTCCTTCTTGTATTCTTGCACCACCGGAATCAATTATACCAATTATTGGACATCCGACTTTCATTGCATGTTCCATTACTTTTGTTATTTTTTTAGAACCCATCTCGCTGAGAGTCCCCCCTAGGACGGTAAAATCATAAGCGAAGAGGAAGACCTGCCTTCCATTTATAGTACCATAACCTGCGATAACGCCATCACCAAAGAATTTTTTGTCTTGCATCTCAAATTCATGATAGTGATGTGTTGTAAGTGCATCAATTTCTGTAAAACTACCTTCATCAAGCAAAAGATCAATTCTCTCACTTGCTGTCAATTTACCTTTTTCATGTTGAGAAAGAATTTTGTCTTGTCCTCCACCCTGATTTGCCTCTCTTCTTTTTTGTAAAAAATTTTTAATTTTATCAGAGTGCATTAGTTTCAATTAAAAACAAGTCGCAGCCTATATTAATTTAATTAGGTTTATTTCTTGAGTCTATATCTAATCGGTTAAATCGTTATACATCAACATTTTGTTTATAGGCTAAATTTTAAGATTCAGAATTGGGAATTTTTTGCTGACAGCTTTTTGATATGTTGTAAATGGATCGTTCAAATCACCACATTTTTTACATATACATAGTTGTGACACGTTAGAAAGATCGCAATCATCTTTAAATTCACATTTGGGGCAACCTGCAGGTCCTCCACAAACAAGACACCGAAGCTCTACAACTTCTGCGCATGCAAGGTGTTTTATCCCTAATCCCTTGGCCCAAAATCCTACCTCATTTATCTCAATTTTCTTTTTGCATACAACACATATACCCGGAAATTTCATTGGCATTTTACGCCAGCTCATTTTAATGTCGATATCTCCTTTTGTAAAATTTCATTATGAGTTTCGTCAAGATTCAAATCAAGCGTTTTGTTTTTCATACAGAACAAAAGATATGGAAAGTAAAAGGTAGCAAAACTGCTTGTTGATACATGCATTCTTTTCGCAAGTGTCAATATCAAACCCTTTATCGCTTTTCCATCCCATCTTAATCTATTAAGAATTGGCCATGGTAAGTTAAACTGGGAATATCTTGCTGCTGTACCTTCTCTGTATAAACCAAGCAATATAGAATCTAGATATCTCAAGAGTCGCCACTCTTGAGTTTTTATTATTTTACCATAAATCAAATCTGCCTCGGAAATAATTTGAAGCATTCTTTGCATGTCATTTTTTGTCAGATCGCTTGTTATGACGCTAGAGTAAAAGGCTTGAATTTTTTCTCGTGGATCGATTCTTAATGAATATAGTATAGCTCGTGCTTCATCAATAGATTTAGCCTTGAAGAATGAATTTATTGATTCCTCTATATCTGCAGATTGAAACGATTTCTCGGTTTGTGGTTCAAATCCAGTGACAAGGGCTTGTGCAGAATTAATCATAGATCTAATGTCTCCTTTTGATGTTACCACAAGTCTAAGAAGAATGCCAGCGCTTAGCGATGCTCCTTCTTTTTTTAGAATTGATTCAAGGTATAATCTTAGTAATCTTGGTGGAATGGGTCTGAGTAGGATTGTTTTTGTTGCTTTTTTTATGGTTTTCATTTTATCTGATCTGTCAGTATTTGCAGCTAGGATTATTGGCACAGTGGGTTCCTTGAGAATGTCAACAAGTGCTTCAACACCACCATAGTCAGATTTTCCATGAATACCGTCTACTTCATCTACAAAAATCATTGGTTTACCAAGAAGACTTGAATTTCCAAGCACGGGAGTAAGTAGTTCTTGAATCCTTTGTTTATTTCGGATGTCACTTGCATTAAGTCCTATAAGATCATAACCGAATTGTTTTGCACAAAGTGTTGCAAGTGTAGTTTTTCCCGTACCAGGAGGACCTACAAGCAAAATTGGTTTTGTTCCTTTTACCCACTTTCCAAACCACTCAACGATTGAAACTTTGGCTTCCTCATTTCCAATTAGGTCAAGCAGATTCTTTGGTCTATATTTTTCTGACCACATCATGTTTATCACTTTGGGAGATTGGCAGAGAATTCTGACCAAAGATTTTCTTTTTGCAATTGATTGAACCAAAAAAGATTATAATGTTCAACTGTGAGAAATAGAAACTCTAAAAAGTTTTTGTGCGAAAAGTTTTCTGGTAATAATTCAAGTGCAAGTTTTGCTTCATTTAGATACAGATTACTTTTTTCTATTGTAAGCTCAAAGCCTTTTTTTACATTTCCAGAAAGCAGACTGTAGTAAAGAGGCCATGATGGAATCTTGACAAACTTATTTTTGATTGAATCTTCGATCTCATTTCCACATCCAACTGATTCAGCTGCTTTAGCCATACCAAGATGAAATATCTCGCCAAGGGGTTTTCTATTTAGAGCCATATTTCTTCCTGCAGTACCCATAACTGCTCTGTATTTTTTGTAACATTGCATCATTTCTTCTTCAGATATGTTAGTAGGTTTTGCCTTTAACTTGAAATCAAGATATTGACCAATTCTCGCATCCTTGAATCCATGTTCAAATGTTTCAAGAACGCCCTTTCCTCCTTTTGCTATTTTATCTCTTGCGAGTTGTAGTAGATACGGATTCATGAGTTTGTAGTCATCAAGGTACTCCAAGTCTTCATCTTTATCCATAATTCTGTCCATTGGTTCACTCAAATCTATTGCGATAATATGACCATCAATCATGGCGGTTCGTAATTCAGAATCTTGTTTATCACTAAAATATTCTGAAGATGCATCATATAGTGCACTAAAAACAGGTAATGTCATCTTAACAAAATTTGAGTTTAAAATTCTTGAAACCCTATCTGTTAGTGTTTCATAATTTTCAAGTCTAGTTTTTACTATGTCTATTTGTGATTGGTTCAGTATTAATTCGTTGGATCCTATTTCTTCTGCAAATTTTTGTTGTGTTGTATTAGGCGATGAGTCAGATTTAATTTCTTTTAACAAATCATTGGTGAATCGTTTTACAAAGTTTGAAAATTCTTCTTCGGCCTCTTTTTTGTATTTGTTAAATTGTCGATAACCTTTACTTTTGAAAAGAGCTTGCTTTACAATTTCTTTGCCAGGTTTTGTGCCTAAAAGTGCATCTTTGCTAAAAATTGATTCGTCTTTGCCGCTCACATAATGGCAAATCTTGTTTTATTATTTATGCATTGAGTTACTTTAGAGTTATTTGGAATAAATTAGGATGGAAGATGAGGAAAAATATGGAAGTTATTGAGATATTATTAGAAGCATCAAAACGAGTCTATAATAATGTAAAACACCTCGCAGGCACAAAAGAATCTGGAGGAGATTTTGGTAGAGGTGCAGGGGGAGACATATCAAGAAAAATAGATGTTGTTGCAGAAAAAACAGTTTTGGATTATCTAAAAGAGATAAAATTTGATTGTGTAGTTCTTGGCGAAGAATGCGGTAAAGTCGAGCTTTCAAAAAATCCAAGGGGATTTATCATCATGGATGCAGTTGATGGTTCTACAAATGCTGTAAGAGGGCTACCATTTTTTTGTTGTTCTCTTGCATTTGCAACAGACTATAAGCTTAGTTCTGTTACAGATGGAGTAGTAATAGACCTTTCAAGGGGTGACATATATTATGCAACAAAAGGTAAAGGTGCCTTTTTGAATGGAAAGAAAATTTCTGTCAATAATGATAAAAATCCAATCTATTTTGTTTTAGGTCTTGATATATCTGGGATTTCACCAAAAGTGCTTGAAGCATTATCCCCAATAATTGCGTCTTCAAACCACATCAGGCACTTTGGTGCAAACGCCTTGGAATTTGGAATGCTCGCTAGAGGCCTTATTGATGTATTTATTGATTTGAGGGATAAAATACGAGTCACTGATGTTGCTGCAGGCCTTCTAGTTGCCTTAGAAGCTGGAGGATATGTTGTTGATAAAAATGGGAAAACTCTTGATTCTGATCTAGGTTATCATAACAAGCTCTCTTTTATTGCAGCTGCAAATAAAAAAGCTCTTGACGATATAATGAGTAAGCTAAATCACAATTAGTTATGAAAAAGACGATTGTTTTTTATTTTTCATCAGTTTTCAAATAAAGTAAAATGGCGCCCTTGGCGGGATTTGAACACGCGTCGAGGCCGTGACAGGGCCCCATTCTAGACCGGGTTTTACGAGGAATGGATTTCTCCATGCCCCACTATACTACAAGGGCGTCGGAGTAAGCTGGACAAAAATCTGAGTTTAAAGGTTTCTATTAAATCAAAAAATTTTGTAAAAGACTAAATTATACGCAACTATCAGACTTCGCATTGGGTTCGTAGCTCAGCCAGGTAGAGTACCGGACTTTTAATCCGGCTGTCCGGGGTCCGAATCCCCGCGAACCCGCCAAACGTTTTATTACGCATGAAAAATGAGCCAAATGGATTTTTTAAACGAATCATTATCGTAAATGTAATGTGAGGGATTGATATCTAGAGTTCATTATCTACAAATGATATTCTTCAATGAATTCAACTATATCTTTTGCATTATGCATCACTTGCATTTAGAGTAACACTAACAAGTTCCAGATAAAATTAGGCCCAAAAATAAAAAAGAGGGCTAACTAACTTAGGTTCAGTTCTGGGAATTCTGCTTGTTTAACTCCCAAATCATGTTCGAGCGTTCTAATTTTTTTAGCGTATTCAGTCATTTTTGCGGTATCAGACTGCACTTTGGCAATCTTGTAACCTCTCCACGCTTTCTTTAGTGCTCCCCATGTTTGACCTGTAGTGTAGTTAGGTTTTTCGGATTGTGGGTGTATGAATTGAAACATACTGCATACCTCATTACGGGGATTTTTTATCTAGAGGTATGTGAATCAAAATCAATGGAAAAGTCAAGATTACTACATCAAAATCTAGCTTTTACAGATAGGAATTTGGCAAAAAATGTAGATTAACTTGACATTCATAAATTATTTTGTTATTGTTCTTATCTTGGCTGCAAGATTTTCAAAGGCAACTTTAACTTCGTTTGCCCTTTTAGTAGTTCCAATCCTATATGCTTGAATCTTTTTTTTCCTGTCTAAAATCATGCGCTGTTGTTCTGACTTGCCTGAAGAACCATGGGATGTTCTTTGTTGAAGCGATGAATGTACATTCATTGATTTTATTATTCTGTGTAGTTCTTTTGGATCCATTTTGTACTCACTAAGAGATTTTTTGATTTCAGGAAGAGATAGTGATGAGAGAGGCTTTTGTAAATTTGAGGCAGTTTGTACTAGTTGACCAACAATCTTGTGGGCAGTTCTAAAAGGAAGTCCTTTTTTGACAAGATGTTCTGCAATGTCTAATGAAATAGAGTAGCCTGAATCTATTGCTTTTTTCATTCTATGTTTGTTAACTTTCAAGGTTTTCAACATGGCGTTATTCACTAAAAGTGTAGATATCGCAATTTTTGAAGCAGCCCAAATCGATGTTTTAATCTGTTGTAAATCTCTACTATATCCTGAAGGAAGACCTTTGATGTTTGAAAGAATAGCCATTTGATATCCAATTACTTGTGCAGTCTTTCCACGTGTAAGCTCTAGTATGTCTGGGTTCTTTTTTTGCGGCATGACACTTGATGTTGATGCAAACTTGTCTGAAAGTTCGATGAATGAAAATTCTGATGTTGACCAAATGATAAAGTCTTCTGCAAGTCGACTCAAGTTTGTCATAAGAATTGCGATCTGTCCTACATATTCTGCCACAAAGTCGCGAGTGCCAGTTGCATCAATGGAGTTTTCAATTATTCCCTTGAATCCAAGCATCTTTGCAGTGCTTTGCCTATCAATAGGCAAGCTTGTTCCTCCTACAGGTCCTGCACCCAGCGGAGATTCATTTACTCTGCCATATGTTACATAGAATCTGTCTAAATCTCTAAACAAGGCATCTACATATGCAAGGAGATAGTGTGAAAAAACTCCCACTTGAGCTTGTTGGAGATGCGTATAAAGTGGCATTATAGCATCACTGTTTTTTTCAGCTAAAGACGTAAGAGTTTCTATAATTTCTAAAAGACAGGAACATATTGTATTAATGTCGTCTCTAATTTTCATTCTAATATCAAGTGAGACCTGATCATTTCGTGAGCGTGCAGTATGCATTTTACCACCAGCTTGCTTTCCCGCTTTTTTTATGATTAGCGATTCTATTAGTTCATGAATGTCTTCAGAATCTGATTTTACTGATAGATTTTCTTTTTTTAGTTTTTCAAGAGATGATAAAATTTTTGTTGCTTCTTTTTTTGAAATTATTTTATTTTCATAAAGCATTATAGAATGGGCTTGGCTGCCCCAAATGTCGTATAATGCAATTTCTTTGTCTTCTGAAATTGATGAAAGATAATCTAGAGTTTGTTTATCAAAATTTTCTGTGAATCTTGAACGATACATCAATTTAGAAATTAGAATGGTTATATATAGCATAGACGGTTTTTTATTATGGCACAAGAAAGTCAGCAATTAAGAAGAATGATTTTTGATGAATTAACAAAAATTGTAGATCCTGAAATAAACGTCTCCATAATGGAACTTGAGCTTATAGACAACATAGACATTGATGGTTCAGCAGTGAAGATAGATTTACATTTAACAAGTCCCTTTTGCCCAGCCATATTTGGTTTTAAAATAGCCCAGGATGTACACGATAATTTGTTAAAGATTGATGGCATTGATGACGTCAAGTTGAATGTTTCAAATCATTTCATGGCAGAAGCCATAAACAATCAAGTAAACGCAAGCAAAAATCCAAAAAAACCCTAGTTATTTTCTAAATCCTAACAGATATCCTCTAAGTAATTGTATTCCCATGGCAGGATCAACACCTTTTGGACAAACTTGGCTACAGGAACCAGCAAAGTGACATCGCCATATTCCATGTGAATTATCTATTATTTTTAGGCGATCTTTTTTACCATTATCTCTGTTATCTGCTACATAACGATAAGCTTGAGCTAGTGCTTGTGGTCCGATAAATGATGAATCTGTAGCCATGGTTGGACATGCGGAATTACATAATCCACATTTTATGCAATATGAAAATTGTAGATACTCTTCAACTTCTTTTGGAGTCTGTAGAAATTCTTTTGTGTCTCCAGTTACTTCTGAATCATCCCTGATTATGTATGGTTTTAGTTTTTTATGTGTAGAAAAGAATTGTGTAAAGTCTACGGCGAGATCTCTAAGAATGGGATAATTATCCATTGGTTCTACTGTGACTACATTTGAATTAAGTTCTGAAATTTTTGTATAGCATGCAAGAGCGGGCCTTCCATTTATTTTCATTCCACAAGATCCACAGGATGCTTGTCTGCAAGAATATCTTACTGCGACTGAAGGATCTAGATGTTGTTTTACAGATAAGATTACATCTAAAACTGTTGTCCATTTTTGAACAGGAACGTTAAACTCTACAAATGTTGCAGCAGGGTCAGTTTTTGGATTGAATTTTGAGATCCTCAGAGTTACTGAATTAGTAGAAGAACCTATTGTCGATGGGATTTCGTCAGAAAGTTTTGGAGTTATTGCAGCCATGTTACATTCCAAATCCTGCCATCAATATAGTCCTAGATCCGTAAGCAACTAGTACAGCAATGGCAGCAATACAACCATAATTAACAGCTTTTTCATATCCAACACCTTGCTTTAATTCTAATAGTATTACTCTTAAGCCATTAAATCCATGTACTGAAAGTAAGATGAGTATTAATTCTAGCATAATCGCATATGGTAAAAATTGATAATTTGCTATCACACTTTCATATTGTAAAGATTCAGAAAAGTTTTGTGTCATTCTAAATAGAATATGGATCGCTACAAGTACTACTGCTCCTAGTGCTGTACCATAATGTATTTTCATGATTATGCTTTCTTGCATTTTACTCACCAAACAAAACTGCCAAGCCATACATCATCGCCAATGCTGCAAGTCCAATTGAAGCTAAGATGCATAGTTTGTGTCTTGAGTTTAACGACGCTGGTTTGTATGGGTAGTCTGGTCTGCCTGGCTTACCAACTCCTACACCGCCATGACCAAGCATTACTCTTATCCCGTTTGCAGTGTGAAAGACACACATTCCTATAACGATTGTAAGTATGATGTGACCTTCTGTAGTCTGTGTAAGCTCTAACATTTTTTGCCATGCTTCTTTACCATTAACGATTGAACTTGTTTCAAAGACGTGAGCTATAAAGTATACTAATAATCCAAGTCCAGTAAGACGCATAAGCCAGTATGCAACTCGTTCTAGTCCGTATCTACCTGGATTTAACCAACCTTTTATTCCCTCACGGTTTGATTGTCTTTCCATCAGTATTTTCTCTCCACAGGCTTGTATTTAGTAATAGTGACAGGATGTTCTTTCAGAACAGGTTCTTTGATATCATAATAAGCAAGAGTGTGATGTAAAAAGTTCTTATCATCTCTTTCTGGATAATCTGTCCTTGCGTGAGCACCTCTGGATTCTTTTCTTTTTATTGCTCCAACTAAGATAACCTCAGCAATGCGAAATATAGAATCGAGCTCCATAACATTTGTAAAATTAGTATTGTACTCGCTTGCTTTATCATCAACGTGTTTCCATGTTTTTTCTTTCAAGTCACGTAGTTTTTTTAACCCATCAACCAAATCTTTTTCATTTCTAAACACGTATGCTTTTTCAGTCATTATATCGGTAACTTGTTGTTTTACTTCGTATGGATTTGCATCACCATGACCACGGAATATTCCATCGTAAATTCTTTTTTCTTCTAAAGCCACAAGGTGCAAGGGAAATTGTGACGATTTTGCATCTAGAACATATCTTGCTGCAAGCTCACCTGTAATTTTTCCCCAGACAATACATTCACTTGTAGAGTTGGCACCCAATCTATTTGCACCATGTGTACTGTTACAGGCAGCTTCTCCAGCAGCCCATATTCCCTGTATTTCTGTGGCTCCGTCAATATCAGTATGAATTCCACCCATCATGTAATGACATACCGGTCTGACATCAATTGGCTCATTACCTGGATCAACTCCTGAAAATTTCATAGATATTTCTCTGATAGCAGCAAGTTTTTCTTTTATTATATTATCACCCAAGTGTCGGAGATCTAGTTTTAGACAGTCGACTCCTGTTTCATTTTTAAAACCACGACCATCAGACATCTCAGTCATCATGGAACGAGAAACTATGTCTCGTGGAGCAAGCTCCATCAAAGCGGGGGCATACTTTTTCATGAATCTTTCACCGTCTTTATTGATAAGATAACCACCCTCACCTCTTGCTCCTTCAGTAATTAGTATGCCAGAAGGCAGAATTCCCGTAGGATGGAATTGAACAAATTCCATGTCTTTTAGTGCAAGGCCTGCTCTGTATGCCATATCAAGCCCGTCTGGTGTAGATGAAAGTGCGTATGTTGAATAACTATAAACTCTTCCTGCACCACCTGTTGCAATTATTAATGCTTTAGCTTTTATGGTGTAAAAAGTTCCCGATGAAAGTTCGATTGCCGTTATTCCACAAAATCTTTGTCCATCATGTATTATAGATGTAACGAACCATTCATTGAAGAATTCAATATTATCAAACTTTTGGCATGTATCATACAAAGTCTGCATTTCATAAAATCCAACCTTATCTTGGGCATATGTTGCCCTTGGAAAACTATAGCCACCAAACTTTCTTTGACCTATTCTTCCATCTTCTCTACGTGACCAAGGCATTCCCCAATGTTCAAGCTGATAAATTTCAGATGGCATTTCATGAACTAGTCTTTCCACAACATCTTGATCAGCAAGAAAGTCACTTCCTTTTACTGTGTCATATACATGTGATTCTAAGCTATCTCCTTCTTCAGGAAAAAGAACAGCTGCAGTTCCACCTTCTGCGGAAACAGAATGTGAACGCATCACTTGTAATTTTGAGATTACTGCAATCTTAATCTTTGAGCTTGTCTTTGCAGCTTGAATTGCAGCTCTTAGACCAGCAAGACCAGAGCCGACAATTAGCAGATCGTGTTCTATCGTGTCGGTCATATGTTTAGACCTCTACCTTTTCAAATTAGATAAATATGTCTTATGAAAGTCTCTGTGCAAATTTAGATCGAATTATTAATATATATCACTAGCGATATTACTAGTGATGTTAACACAGTGGATAAAGAGAGTTGGGAGTTCAGTTCCAAGAGGTTTTTCAAGATATTTCATACTTGAAACCCTAAAAAAACATCCTTGTACTGGTAAAGAAATAATCGACTTTGCGGTGAATCAGAGCGGTGGCAAATGGAAACCTTCCCCGGGTTTGATTTATCCCTTGCTTGGCAGACTTTTAGAGGATGGTCTTATTGAAGAAACAAAAGACGGCAAATATCAGATAACTAGGAAAGGTCGAATCATGACAGATGATCTTGAAACGCTAAACAATATAGTAAAAAATCAGCTTGATGTGATGTTCAGAGTAGGAAGTGTAGGAAAATTTGTTGCCATGGATCTTCTTGAGCGTATAACAAGTATAGGAAATTCTCTTAGCTCTAACGTATCAAATATGACAAAAGAAGAAACTTTACGATATAAGAAATTCCTAGAATCTGAACTTCATAAATTACAAACATCTGAAAAAAAATCTCGAGGGAAAGAGATCAAAATTAATTAAACCATAAATAATTGGCATTAACATTATTCGACAGTTGCCAACACTTAGAAAATTACTATACGATAATTCTAAACCTCTTGTTGTTCCTGGGGTATATGATGCCATAGGAGCAAAAATGGTTCAAAAGATAGGTTTTGAAGCCATGTTTCAGACAGGATATGGTACTTCAGCTACGCTTCTTGGAATGCCAGATTATGGGTTTATTGGGCCTACAGAAACTGTAGAAAATGCTCGTAGAATTTGTGCGGCAGTATCTGTTCCTGTAATTGTAGATGCAGATACTGGATATGGTAATCCTCTTAGTGTTTGGAAAATAGTAAAAGAGTTGGAATCTGCAGGAGCTTCTGGAATTTTTCTTGAGGATCAAAAATGGCCAAAAAGATGTGGACACATGTTAGGAAAGGAGGTAGTTCCAAAAGAGGAATATGTAGACAAATTACGAGCTGCATTGGATGCAAGAAAAAGTAAGAACTTCATAATTGTTGCAAGAACTGATGCAAGAGCTCCTGAAGGACTGGAGGCGGCCATAGAACGTGGCCTTTTATACAAAAAGATTGGAGCAGATGTAATTTTTATTGAAGCCCCAAAGTCTGTTGCAGAAATGAAAAAGATTGGCAAATCTATTGATGCTCCTTTAGTTGCCAATATGATTGAAGGAGGAGCAACACCACTTCTCTCTTCTAGAATACTTCACAAGATGGGATTCAAATTAATTTTGTATCCTTTGTCCATGCTTTATGCAAATACATTTGCATCTATGCAAATTCTGCGCGAACTTAGAAAATCAGGTACAACCTCTAGGCTCAAAAAGAATCTTATTGCATTTGATCAATTCAACGACATAGTAGACTTATCAAAATATAGAAAAATGGAAAATAAGTACGGTAATAAATTTTAAAACAACAAAAAGAAAGGAAAAATCCTCTCAAGGTATTACTATGAAGTGTTTCGTTTTACTTCTATTTCTATGGTGGAAACATTTCTTGGTCGTCCATCTTGTGATTGTAGTTGTTCTGAACCGATCTTGATGTCTCCGATAGAATAGCCAGCATTCTCAGTTTTTCGTGCAACTATTTGTGCTACATCAACTGCACGTCCAATGCTAAGCCCTCTTGCCTTGATAGATATTTTTGGTTGGTTTGCCAACTGTATCAGCGTAGACGTAACATACGCCATCAGTGGTTTTTTTCCTATAAAG
>DATIAR010000007.1:0-7511 GCA_035457865.1 Nitrosopumilaceae archaeon | reverse complement strand
AATTCTGCATAGTTTGCAAAAAAATTCACATATCCTGAAGGATGTGATGAAGATTGTTTCACAAACTTGCTTGAGCTTTTTTTGTATTCTTCAGAAATAATTTTTGCAATATCATTGGGTTTTTTCTTTAATGATTTTGCAAGCAAAAATGCAACATTACAGCTTACATCGCCAAACTCTGCTCTTGAGGCTTCAGTTACTTCAAACTTGGTTTCAGGATAATTAAGTTTGGAACATATTTGTTGAATGTTTGATCTTATTTCATCAAGCAAGAGCCTCAGAGTCATTTACTACACCCTTGCCAACTTGATTGCAATGTATTCAAGTGCTTCTATGACTCCATCACCAGCCTTTCCTGAGACAGTCATAGACGCTTGTGATTTCACACTTTCTAGTGCATTACCAAGTGCAATGCTTATTCCCGACATCTTAAACAGAGGAACATCAGTTTCACTATCTCCTATTGCGATGACGTCAGAAGACGAGGCATAAAGCATTGTCAGAACTTCAGAAAAACCTCTGCCTTTGTTAATCCCTTTTGAATTTATGTGAACTGCATATTGACTATCAGAAAGGTTTACTGACATATTGCTATCTGCGATAATTTTTTTTGCCAGTTCTAAATCAAACGTCCTTTCAAGTACGACTTCAGTCATCCTAGGAAATACTGGTTTTTCTTTAGCCTCGGGAATTTTTGATTTGAGAAATTCAAATGCCTTTACACATTCATCCTTGTTACCCAATAGTTTGTGTTCGGAGGGTCCAGAAGTTATAGCTCCGCCATTTTCCCCAACCGCTATTCGTGTCATGCCACCAAAAACAGACAAGACATATCCTTCAACAGAGGATCGGCCTGAAACAAATATGACTTTGTGACCAAGCCTTATCATATGGCGCAAAGCATCCAGAGCATCAAGATTTATCCTCCCTCCGCCATTTTCGGTGATTGTTCCATCTATGTCAACTGCAAAAATTTTTTCTTGCATCAAGTCAGATATTCTATTGAGGATAATAACTGCTCCTCATTAAATAAACAATATCTAAAATAGCATTTTAACATTACAAAATCATGCCTCGCAAAGGAAAGTTGGCGGAGATTTTTAGCAAAGCCATGTATGCAGACAATCCTGAATCATATCAAATAGGATACCTTGACTATGACACCATAAAGGAAGTTACCTTGCCCGAATTCATCAAAGAATCAGAAAACTTTGAGACTATACCCATTACGAGGATTAAATACATCAAGAAAGAAAATACAGTTTTATTCAGTAAATCATAACAACAAGTGAACTAGATTGGGAATTCCAGAAAAAATTCAAGCAATAAAAGACGAAATGTCAAAGACGCAAATAAACAAGGCTACAGAGCACCATGTTGGATTACTAAAAGCAAAACTTGCAAAGCTAAAACGTGAACAAGAGGAAGTCAGATCAAGATCATCTGGAAGCTCGGCAGGATTTGATGTCAAGCGAACTGGTGATGCAACTGTTGTTTTCATTGGATTGCCAAGTGTAGGAAAATCCACATTGTTAAATAAAATCACAGGTGCAAAATCTGCAATAGGCGCATTTCAATTTACAACAACAACTGTTGTTCCTGGCATGATGGAACATCGTGGTGCAAAAATTCAGATACTTGATCTGCCTGGAATAATCAAAGGCGCATCAACAGGAAAGGGATTGGGAAAAAGAGTTTTAGCTGTAGCAAAAAGTGCAGATTTGGTTTTAATTATTCTTGATGTCTTTCAACCATATCATGAAGAAGTAATTAGAACTGAGCTTGGAAACATCGGAATAAGATTAGATCAAAAGCCTCCTAACATAGTTATAGAAAAAACTGCAGACGGTGGAATCTCTGTTAGCCAGCAGGTACCGTTGACAAAAATGTCACAAAGCCTTCTAAAAGATATACTGAGAGTTTATGGCGTCAACAACGGCAGAGTACTTATCAGAGAAGATGTTGATTCTGAACAATTAACTGATTATATTTCTGGTACCAAGACATATGTTCAATCACTTACTGTAATGAATAAAATCGATTTGGTAAATCAGGGATTTCTAAACGAATTACAGTCAAACATAAAATCAAAAATCATACCCATATCTGCAGACGCTGACATTAACATTAATGCTCTCAAGGATGCAATTTATGAGAAACTTGATTTCATCAGAATTTACATGAGACCAAAAGGTGGAGAAACGGATTACGAAGAACCTTTGATAGTAAGAGACGGTTCCACCATCCTTGACATATGTAACAAGTTGCACAGGGACATGAAAAAAGATTTCAGATATGCTCTGGTTTGGGGAAAAAGTGTAAAGTTTGGAGGTCAAAGAGTCGGCCTTCATCATGTTTTGCAAGATGAAGACGTCCTTACAATAGTAAAAGCTCGCGGTACCTGAGAAAAAGCTTTTCTGTTTCGATCATTTGTTATAATTATGGATCAAGAATTTGAGAATCGTTGGTGTTCAACATGCATGGCAAAGACAAAACAAGAAATTATTTTCATGCCTGAAATTCCAACATACAAACGTAGAAGACAATACAAATGCACACAATGCGGAAAAAAATCCTGGTTGTTAGGTAGAAGACCATCAGCTGAAGCTGTGTATTGATCAAAATTGCGATCACAAATAAGAAATTTTGAAAAAATTCTGTGACACAGAATGTAGTACTTGGTGTAATTTTTTTTAGTTTAACCATAGAAAAGTAAGTGAATTGTATGTTTTTTAATGGCAACAAAAAAGCGATCTGGAAAAGCTAAGCGTAGATCAGCTCCAAAGCGTAAAGCTCCAAAGCGAAGATCAGCTGCTAAGAAGAGATCTGCTCCTAAGCGAAGGTCAGCTAAGCGACGACGATAGTTCTGATCTACAAAAAATATGATGTTATCGCAGTGTTTAATGCGATAACTTTCAAATTTTTATCACTATTTTTTATTAACTAAACATTTGCCCAGGCGGTGAGGAGGATTTCCCTTTCACGCTGTTTTTTTCAATAGAAAACTTTCTCTCATTTGGAATTACAGATATTTTTACTGAAGTATTAATTGCATAGTGTGGCGTCCCGTCAGGATTTTTGTAATTTGTTGCAATTCCTACTCTGTCCAGATCAACTTTTACCTTGACTATAGTTCCATCTTCTAATTTGAAAGACACAAACTCATTTCCTACTCTTTCATGATCTAGTAATTTAAAATCGATTTTGTCTTTTGACTGGCTCATCATTATGAAATTACTTTGCAGTTATTTGAAGTATGCTCAGTATAGAAAACTTAGTAATTTTATCTGCTGTTCTGTAGTAATGACATTTTTTGCAGTGAGTAATTCAAGGAGTTGTGTTATCAATAGTTTTTCTTGTTCAGAAAATCCCATAACTCCCTTGTCTCCTGGTGGACCAGGAGGACCCCTTGGACCTGGTTCACCTGGCGTACCTTGCGGACCTCTTGGACCTTGTTCGCCTGTAGGACCTTGTTCACCTGGCTTACCTCTCTCTCCTTGCATTCCTTGAATTCCCTGTGGGCCTCTTTCTCCTGGTGGACCTTGTGGACCCTGAAGACCTCTTTCACCTTGTGGACCTTGTGGACCTTGTGGACCTTTGTCACCTGGTGGACCCTGCAGACCTCGTGGGCCTTGCTCTCCTGATGGACCGGGCAGTCCTCTTGCGCCCCTTTCACCTTGTTGACCTGGAATTCCTGTAAGTCCTTTTTCTCCAGTTGGACCTTGTGGACCTTGTGGACCCTTGTCACCTGGTGGACCTTGTGGACCGGTTAATCCTTTTTCTCCTTGTGGACCATGCGGACCTCTTTCACCTTTGTCACCTATTGGACCTTGAAGACCTTTTGGACCTTTTTCGCCCATAGGTCCTTGAATTCCTTTATCACCTTGAGGACCAGGAATTCCTGTTGGGCCCTTGTCACCTGGTAGACCGACATCACCTGTAAGACCTTTGTCACCCTTGTCACCCTTGTCACCTTTGTCACCTTTTTCTCCTGGTGGACCTGTGGGACCTTTCTCGCCTTTGTCACCTTGTGGACCTTTGTCTCCTGTTAGCCCCTTGTCTCCGCGTGGACCTTGTTCACCTTTGTCACCCTTGTCACCTTTATCACCTATTGGACCTCGTGGACCTGGTTCCCCTTTATCTCCTTGTGGACCTGTAAGACCTTTGTCACCTTGTGGACCTATTGGACCTTGATCTCCGGGTGGACCTGGTGGACCTTGATATCCTTTATCTCCTATTGGACCTGATGGACCCATTGATCCTCTTGGACCTGGTGGTCCTGGCGGTCCCACTGGACCGGATCTTCCTTGTAGAGGATGTCCAAACGTTTCTCTAGGTACTGATGTTTCTTTAGATACTGATGTCTCTCGAATCTCCACCTTTTTTAGACGTGCTGAAGAGATCGGATTTTCAAAAACAGTATGAGTTGAAGAAAATTGATCAGTAATTACGACCCATATTGAGTTTCGATCAAAAATAAAGTCTGGTAATGGATTTTTATCGCTACCAAGAAATAGATTAAATTTTTTATCTTTTACTCTAAGATGAAAGTTATCTTTCCATATGAATTGAAAACTTTTTTTAATAATTTCTTCAGAAGTTGGAGGAGAATCACATAGGGCAATTTGTACTTCAAAAACGCCAGATGGCAACTTGAAAGGAGAAATTCCTTCTATCTCTATCTTTCTAGAACTACCGCCAGACATATCCTAGGTGTAATTCAACGGTATTTTTGTATTTTGAATCACAGTCCGATTTTGTACACATGGGTGTCAAATTAGATAGCTTTTGCCTTTCTTACCTCATCTTAGATTTCTTTACTTCAAACTTATCCTAGATACTTGGTCAGGTTTTAAGCACCTGACATTATACCTTTGAAAAATGGTAAAACCGCAAAATTGAATAGATGTGTATTTTAGAATACAGCTATGGTTGATTTAAACGAAGTAGAGCAGATTTTTACGATTCTAAATACATTTGGTACCATAATTCTGATTATTTTATTCTGGAAGACTATAAAGTACTTGGAAGAGTCTAGCAGAAATGCAAGAATTCAAACAGAATATAGATTTAGACCATGGGTAGGACCTACGAACAGCATAAAGCCAATGTCTACAAGTGATAATCGCCATCAATTTGTAATAGAAATAAAAAACTATGGAGAAATTCCTGCATCAAATGTTGTTGCAATGTTCAAGATGAATACTGAAATGATGCCAAAGGATCTTATTAAAAATCCGGATGGTCTTGATAGATTTAGTCTTGGTCCTCTTTTACCCAACATGGAAAAACGTTATTGGTTTTTCATTGATTCAGAGTTGGTAGAAAAAGCAAAAAATGGTGGCACCAATATTTTTACTCTGCTTTATTTTACCTATGATCATCTTGGAGGAAAAAGTGGTTATGGCATGATAAGTCAGCTTGATCCAAAAACAAATTCATTTTTGCACAAGGATATGTGGGTAGACTAAATGATCTTCAATGTAAGAAAATTTGTATAAGGTTTTTCAAAATTATTTTTTTATAAAATTTGCATTCTGGGTTTTATTATTTTCAACAATCAGTTTATCCATGATTTTTGTCATCATAGAATAGTAGATCTGATTTAGGTATTTAGCATATTTCTAACAAAAATATCAATTTATTAAAAAAAATTGTCATCTAGTAATTATTAGAAAGAATATAATTTATTAGTCGTGATACATTTGCTTTGGTATGGAAACTGGCATACCAAAATCAGATAATGTTTCCAAAATGATTCAGAGGGTTAATGAAATTGCAGAGATTCTTGCAATACTTAATGACACCAACAGGGGCAAGGATTGGTTGATGCAGGAAGCAAAAAAGCATCGTTTGAAATCGTATGTAAAACCTACCATGAATAGCTTTGAAATGCTAAAAGCATTACCTGATGATTTTGTTTCTAAACTTCTAAAGAGTTTGAGAGGAGATGACATTGAAGGCTTTGAAGATGTACAAACACTGACAAAGACATTTCATTGGTTCTTTACTGATATTGTAGCAGGTTCCAATCCAAAGATACCAACTAAGGATCAAGTCCGCAAGATCGTAGTACTAAATGAATTAATATCAAGAACCGAGACTTTTAGAAACAAAGATCCCAACTCTACTGTAATATTGCCTACTGGTGATGGCATGGCGATCGGTTTTAGTGACAGTCCAGAAAAACCAATTCGTCTTTCAATCGAACTGCACAAGCTGCTCAATAAATATAACGAAAAAAGGAGCGGTATTGAAAAGCTACTCATTAGAATCGGAATCGACATGGGTCCAGTTTATGTAGTAAAGGACCTTAATGGCAAGGACAATGTGTGGGGCCCTGGAATAATTCTAACAAGACGTGTCATGGACTTGGCAGGAGACATGAATATTTTTGCATCAGCAATGATTGCAGAAAACACTCGCAAACTATCACCTGAATATATGGAAATAATTCATCCAATTGGTGACTACCACATAAAGCATGGCGAGGAACTTCAGCTTTACAACATTTATGGAAAAGATTTTGGAAATAGGATTGCCCCAAGAAGTAAGAAAGTTGAAAAACTGACCGAAGATAAGATGGTAAAACCATCCTACAACTTTGCTTTTAGAACCATAGACATTGTCCTTGATGTTGTAGAACCAAGTACTTGGTTAACCCATCACACTTGGGTTTGGAAGTTGGAAAACATTTCTAAAGAACCAAAGGAGCAAGTGCACTACATCATCGACGGAGACAAAGAAAGAGACTTCAAAGACTTGCATGTAACCGTAAGAGATGAAAGAGGAAACAGTCTTGACATACTCAACATAGATCATAACAAACCAACTCACAAGGAGTTTAATGTAAAGCTGCGAAATCCAATGCTTCCAAAGCAGGTCAAGACTCTAAAGCTAGAATATGACTGGGAGGAACCAGACAGAAGCTTTTACTACAGAGTTGCTTCAGATTGTAAAGAGTTTACGTATCTTTTTACCATATCAAAGGAAGCTGAGATTAAAACCAGGGTCTTGCGAGTAGATGCAGAAACTGGATATCGTGTATATGCATCGCCAAACCCCGTAGTAAAGTATCTTGATGACAAGACGGTGGTAAGCTGGTCAAAGACTAGGCTAAAGGCTTTTGATGCATATCAATTCCGGTGGTAAGAAATTAATTAAAATAAAATACTTAAATTTGGTTTTTTGATTCAGATAATTCTATTTATGATACTTGCTTGCTACAAGCAGTGAATCAAGAATCTTTTGTGCCTTCAGATGTTCCTTCCATGATAATTCTTTAATCAATTTTCCATTCTCCTCTGGGGACAGAGTAAAGTCTCGTAGTTTATGACCAATGTATGGCAAGTCAAGTTCAGATGCACGTCTTGTTGTATCATATGGCTTTACTTCTTCATTTGGAACAAATTTTTCTGTGTCAAGATTGAACTTATCAGCCATCACTTTGCTTGCTCTTGCTTTTTCACCAGATATTATATCATATATGACACCATCATGTCGTTCCATTT
>DATIAR010000006.1:0-4201 GCA_035457865.1 Nitrosopumilaceae archaeon | reverse complement strand
ATAAATTGAAATTTTACCAATTTTCTTTAGATGTTTTCTATATCTACCCTTACTGATGTAGTCAGAATTCCGCCAAAACTGTTTGGCGAGTCTCTAAAAAAGGCAGCAATTACAATCTTGAGGGAAAAATACGAGAGTATGATAAATCCAGAACTTGGATATGTTATCATGATTCTGGATACCAAAGTCGACCAGATGGGAAAGATAGTTTCTGGTGACGGTGGAACGTTTCACAAAGTAGAGTTTACTGCATTAACATTTTATCCAAAGCTACAAGAAATTGTTCGCGGAGAGATTGTTGAGATAACAGACTTTGGTGCATTTGTAAGAATTGGTGCAACAGACGCACTGCTACACTTGTCCCAAGTCATGGATGATTATCTAAAAAGCGATGTCAAGTCTGGCATGATCTTGGCAAATCAAAGTGGAAGAACACTAAAGATTGGCTCTACTATTCGTGCAAGAATTACCGCAGTCTCACTAGGTAAATCAGCTGCAATGAAAATTGGTATCACATGTAGGCAACCCTTTCTTGGAGCAGACGAATGGATCGAAGAAGAGATAAAGAAAGCAAAGGCTCCAGTGGCTGAAAAAGCAAAAGCTCCAGCTGAAAAGACAAAGAAACCAGAAAAGTGAAAGTAATATGGTAAAAGAGATGGCATGCAGAAAGTGTAAATTTGTCACGATAGGCAAAGTCTGTCCAGTCTGCAAATCATCAGACCTGACTCCGGACTGGCGTGGCTCTGTTCTAATAAATGATCCAGTAAACTCTGTGGTAGCCAAATCTTTAGGAATTAAAGAAAAAGGCAAGTACGCACTTAAGGTAACCTAGATTGCATATACGTGCAAAAAAAGCTCTTGCAAGTTTTTTAGCTGAAGATATTGGAAAAGGCGACATTACAAGTAATCTATTGCCAAGGAAAAAAATTTCAGCAAAAATAATTTCAAGACAAGATGGAATCATAGCTGGTCTAAACTATGCAAAAGAGATCTTTTCCTCAAAAGGGTGCCAAGTTAAGATAACAAAAAACGATGGCTCTCACATCAAACCAAATGACACAGTGATGGTAATATCAGGCACCGCACAGGCTGTACTCTCATGTGAAAGAACTGCGCTAAACCTTCTGTCTAGGATGAGTGGAATTGCCACGCAAACAAGCATTCTTGTGCAAAAAATACGCAAGATAAATCCCAAAGTAAATCTCTATTCAACAAGAAAGACTGCTCCTGGATTACGATATTTTGACAAGGAAGCAGTAGCAATAGGTGGAGGACACAAACACAGACAGTCCCTTGATCAAATGATAATGATAAAGGACAACCATCTTGCAGTGTCTGGCTCTATCTATCCACTACTTGAAAAGGCAAGAAAAAAGTACAAAAAAATCGAGATCGAAGTTGAAAACCTTCACGATGCAGCTATCTCTGCACAGGGAGGTGCAACAATAATCATGCTTGACAACATGAGTCCAAAAGAAATATCACAGGTTGTTAGTACTTTAAAAAAACTTGGGTTGCGAAACAAAGTACAACTAGAGGCATCAGGGGGAATTGATTCTAAAAACATCCAGTCATATGCAAAGACAGGAATTGATATGATATCTGTTGGAAAAATTACAACTTCAGTTAACAGTCTTGATCTAAGTCTAGAAGTTAACTAATGGCAAGCATTCTTTCTATTGCAAGTCGTGCTTTTCGTGCAGTCTCTTTTGGAACCTTGACTTCATACTTTTCCTCTTTTAGCGATGCATAGACTTTGTCAAGTGTTATCATCTTCATGTATTGACAGACTGCATTTTCAGAAACTGGGATGAAATCCTTTTCTGGATTTTGCTGTTTCATTCTGTATAAGATTCCAGTCTCTGTTGCAACAACGAAGCTTTTTGCTTGTGAACTCTTTGCATAATTCATCATTCCTTCTGTAGATAACAGTTGTACTTGGCGGCTTCCATAGTCGCCTTGTGCAACTCCATACATCAGTGAGGTTGTGCAGCCACACTCTGGATGAACTAGAAACTCTGAGCGTACATGCTGGTTTAGCTTTTCTTGGACGTCTTGTGATCTTATGCCTGCATGAACATGACATTCGCCTGCCCAGATGAACATGTTCTTTCTGTTTGTCATCTTGGCTACATATGAGCCCAAAAACATGTCAGGTAAAAATAAAATTTCCTTGTTTTCTGGAATTGATCTTACAACATTAACTGCATTTGATGAAGTGCAACAATAATCAAGCTCTGCCTTTATGTCAGCAGTTGTATTTACATAACCCACAGTTATTGCATCTGGGTGCTGTGCCTTCCACTTTAGCAGCTCATCTACTGTTATGGTATCAGAGAGTGAACATCCTGCTGAAAGATCTGGGATGAGTACTTTTTTGTCAGGACACGTGATTGCTGCAGTCTCTGCCATAAAGTGAACTCCGCAAAACAGAATTGTTTTCTGATCTGTCTTTGCAGCTTGTCTTGATAATCCTAACGAGTCACCAACATAGTCGGCAACGTCCTGTACTTCAGGAATCTGATAATTGTGAGCTAAAACGAGAACATCTTTCTCTTTTTTAAGTCTCAAAATTTCTGACTTTAAATTCATCTATTACAAAACAAAATTGGTAGAAATGTGCATTTAAAGCATAAGGTGAGAGGCAGCTTTTACGATGGCTTTGTGTATCTTGGCAATATTTGCCAGATCACGTTCCTACTCTGATGTCTTGTTTGCATATTGCTCTAAGACACTCTATTGCAGACAAGATTGCAAGCTTGCTTGTCTTTGGGTTTGACTCACTTGGAACATTTTCTACTTTGATTGAAAACTTGCCAAACTTTCCTTGTGCTATTATCTCATGAGTGTTCTTATCTGTGGTTGGGTCTGCAACAATTCGTACCTTTGTCTTTTCACTTCCAATGCCTGCCAAGCTTAAGAGTGCAGCAACATTGATGTTTGCAGGAAAGAGTCTTACTGCTTCTTGAGCAATCCCGTCATAAATTGTAGTTGGCTTGGTAATCTTGTCAATGTCTATATCTGAAGTTTCAAAAAACTTGGCTCCCTTCAATGCCTTTGGATTCTTTGTTGTAACCAAGGTGACTGACTCTAGCTCATCTTTTACAGCGCGTATTCCATCAAGACCAAGTATTGCACCAGAAGGAAGATAGACTGATTTTTTAAAATCCTGGCAACCTTCTAGTATCACATCCAAGATCGATTCATCTAAAAGTGCACCAACGCTCATTATCATCAAATCTTTTCTGTTTTGAAGTATGGTTAGGGCATTGTCACGAACTGCATCCTGTGATGCAGCCTCGACTATCATATCAAGTGGTGCAGCAGCAAGCAATCCAACATTTTCTGTTATCACAGGTTTATTTTTCATGTTGTCTGATAATTTCTTTGACACGTCCTTTGAAAAATCAAAGACATGAGTAAGACTGGCTGGAATTTTTCCAGAATCTATTGCTGATGCAATCTCCGTTCCAATAGCACCACATCCTAAGAGTCCAATTCTTTTCAAGACGATCAAATTTGTAGTACGCCCTTGTTAAAGCTATAACTTTAAACAAGTTTTGAACCATACGGGTTTTGTTTAGAAGATGAATTCTGGTCTTATGGAAAAATTCCTCTTTAGGATTGCAAAGCAGTGGATAGCAGGTGACTCTATGCAACAGGCTCTAGAATCTGCACGCCTTGCAAACAAAAAAGGAATGGACGCAATCATAAACAGACTTGGGGAACACCTCACAACCAAAAGCCAGGTTGAAAAGACGGTAAAAGAATACCTCATCCTTATCTCAAATTTACGTAAATCAAAGGTAGAAGGCGGTGTATCAATCAAACCAACACAGCTTGGTCTCGCAAGGGACAAAAAAGAATGCCTGAAAAACTATGAAATCATAATTGAAAGGGCTGCCTTGTCGCAGTCATTTGTATGGATTGACATGGAGTCATCCGAACACACCGATGATACAATTGGAATCTATCTTGATTTATTTGATAAATATGAAAGACTTGGCATTGCAATCCAGGCAAATCTCAAGCGCTCTAGAGGAGACTCGATGCGACTGCTTGAAAAGGGAGCAAAGATTCGTCTTGTCAAGGGAGCATATCGAGAAAAAAAAGAGATTGCATTTCAGTCAAGAAAAGAAGTTGACCAAAACTATCGAACCCTTATGGAGATGCTTTTTGTAAAAGGAAACGAGTTTGGTAT
>DATIAR010000005.1:0-17730 GCA_035457865.1 Nitrosopumilaceae archaeon | reverse complement strand
ATGCCGTCCCACCAGGTGGTATGAATAGCATGTCACATCCAAAACTAAACTTGCATGGTCTGTACACTGACGCACGTGCTGACGAAATAAAATCTGAATTAGGAATCTAAATTCCCTTTTCTTTCTCTTTTTTGTTTTTTAATATACACAATGATTATATTCTGTACCTAGCGGTTCTTTTTCATGAGTTTTAATCAATCGGTTTTGATCTGTGATCAGGTTGCACCAATTCTAAATGATATCCTGCAAAAAAATGGTCTAAAAATTACATACGAACCTGAAATCACTCCAGATCAGATCAAGGAAAAAATTGGAACTTTTGACATTGTCATAGTTAGAAGTAGAACTAAACTAACAAAAGAGATGATAGAAAAGGCTGACAAGTGTAAAATAATTGCACGAGTAGGTGTTGGCCTTGATAACATTGACCAAGATGCAGCAAAAACAAAAGGAATCAAAGTAATAAACGCAGCTGAAGGTGCAATTAATGCAGTGGCCGAACTTGTTTTAGGATTGATGCTATCACTTGCAAGAGAAATTCCAAGAGCAGACCGAGAAATACGAAATGGAAAATGGCTAAAAAAAGAATTGATGGGAACAGAGCTATCAGGAAAATATCTTGGAATAGTTGGACTCGGAAACATAGGAAAAAGACTTGCCAAACATGCAAGGGCATTAAATATGAACATCATCGGATATGATGTTGTTCCAATAGCTGATGAGTTTGTACGGGAGGTGGGATTGATAAAAACAGATCTTGATACGCTGCTTTCAAGCTCTGATTATATCTCATTTCATGTTCCATTTACAAATGATACTCATCATCTAGTAAATTCACAAAGACTGGAAAAGATGAAAAAAACTGTCTATATAATCAATACATCCAGAGGGGAAATCATTGATGAAGAGGCACTGTATGCTGCATTAAAAGATGGAAAAATTGCGGGAGCAGCTTTGGATGTATTTGAAAAAGAACCTGCGACAGGAAATAAACTTGCGACATTACCAAATGTCATCTGTACTCCTCACATAGGTGCACAGACAAAAGAAGCTCAGACTTTAGCTGCAAATGTTATAGCAGAAAAGATAATAATGATTCTACGAGGCGTAATTTAGATTTGGTTGCTCTGAAATTATTGTTCTTTGTATTAGTACTTGGATTTTCACCTGCTCTTGTTTTTGCAGAAGAACAAACAATATCGGTGGATTTTGGAAAACTATATGACATAACATATGATGCAAAAGACGTAACAATTTTTGAAGTAATTCCAAATTCCGATGATGCAGAACTTATTTTTGTAATTGATGTGACAAGTCCAATTGCAACACTAGAATTAACAATTCCAAGAGAATTGCTTGATTCTAAAGAAAATGGAAATGATATAGATTTTTTTATAATTGCTGATGGTGCGGATGTTACATTTTCCGAAAAAGAGACATCTGATACTAGCAGAACTCTTTTCATGCAATTATCGCCAGGCACTACTGAACTCGAAGTCTTTGGAACAAAGCTTGGAGATCAAGTGTTCGAAAATGAATCTGTAGAAGAACCAAAAGAAGAACCTGCAGAAGAAATTCCTCAAGAAACTGAAGAACCACAAATTGTAGAACCATCTGATGAATCTATTCCAAAAGAAGAAACATCTGAAGAGGAGGTAACTTCTGTAACTGAAGAAAAACCATCTCAAACAATACAAAAAATATTTGATTTTTCTAAATTACAAAACTGGTCAATACCAATAAACGAAAGACAAATGCAACAATTTGCAATGACAGCTGGTGCTTTTGCTGCACTTGTTATTGTACTTATAATCTTCAAAGGTTTACGTACAGAACAGTCTCTTCCATAGAATATAATGTCATACGATGATTATTCCATTTCTTATTAGATGTTGTATTCCCAAAGCAAATTCCGAATCAGAAATTCGATTTTCTGCCCACCATCCTGCATTAGTTTTGATCCATGTGGGTATCTTGGTAATACTGCTTGAATCTTGGCGCTCAGATTCGGGTATGATGATAATTTTTTCTTTTATGAGATATTCAATACCTCTGACAAAATCTTTGTCTGTGACAAGTCCTTGAGACCACCATTTCCCTAAATTCTTAACCCATGAAGGAATTACAATCATATCTGTACCAACTATTGCAAATGATGTACTAGCTTTCGCTCCTGAATATTCTACATCTAAATGATAAATTCCTGGTTTGTATACAATAGGATCAAAAGATTCTCTTGCTGTTATTGTAGTGGTTGAATTAACTATTTGGAGTATGATAGGCGCACTATTTTTTCCGGACTCATCTCTTATGTGAAGAGTCAATGGTTTTCCAGTTACATCCGAGACTTGGATTATAAATGAAAGAAGATCATTGTATTGATATTCTGATTTGTCTGTTTGAATTGAAAGTGTAATAGCTGACGCAACATTAACTTCACCTAAAATAATGATAACAAAAATAATCATAATGTTTTTGCTAGACAATTTATTCTAGATAGAAATCATTTCATAATATGCGTTTATCGCTTTAGAAAATGCTCATTTCTTTATGGAAAAGATGGTACAGATATTAAGGGGATTTTGTTAGAGCCGAATATGATTAGCCATCAAGATCAAATTTGGCTCAAAATGTGGCAGGAAAACTCTCCAGAACTAAGAGCGAAAGCTGTTGAATGGAGAAAGCAAAATGCCCTTACACGAATAGAAAGACCAAGTAGAATCCAAAAGGCTAGAAGAGTAGGGTATAAAGCAAAAGAAGGAATAGTTGTAATTCGAATGCGTGTTGGCAAAGGCAACATGCGTAAGAAAAGACCCGTTGCTGGAAGAAGACCAAAACACCTTGGTGTAACTAGGATAAAACCAGATGTTAGCATGCAACAAGTTGCAGAACGGAGAGTTCTTGAAAGACATCCAAACATGAAACTTCTTGGTTCATACTATCTCTATCAAGATGGGATGTATCTGTGGTATGAAGTAATCCTGGCAGATCCTTCTCATCCTAGGATCTTCAAGGACAGAGAAATGCGTGGCAAGATTGCCGGTCTTAAAAATTAAGAATTGAAAATATTAGGACTTCTAATATTAGTATCTGTAACCATAATGCTTTTACCTCCTGCATTTGGTGCTATCTCTGAAAAAACCGGTCTGAAAAATGACTTTACAATTGAAACTAGTGGATATGATTTTGAGGTAGAAACAGTAGCAAATTTTGAAATCAATGACGTGAAATTGAGTAGAGATGACAAAAAACTCACGTTTGATATAACTAGTAGTCTTGAAAACAACTTTGCGGAAATACAAATTCCAATAAATTTGATAGATGGTGATCTTACTGTATTTGTAAACGGTGAAGAAATATTCCCACAAATTAGAAAAAATGAAAAGATATCGTTTATTGTTCTGGAATTTAACGGTACAGGACACAATACTATGGAAATAATTGGCACAACTTATCTTCCGGAATTTTCTAGTATTACTCTGCTTGTTATAGGTGTGGCATTTTCTATGGTGCTTATATCTAGAAAATTAAAATTCTAGTAACCGTTTGCAAAATCTTCCCAGAGATTGGCACGTGTAGTAAGCTTATTCATTTGATAAAATATGCCTCCAATTATTCCTGCTTGGTAGAATGCATATAGGTATACTTGAGAGTGAGTGGGGTCTGTATGTGATAGACTTAAGGCTATCATAGAAAAGAAAATGAATGTGCCAACAAAGGTGAAAACCTTACTGAAAAATCCTTCTATGCCTACAATTCGTTTTGTGGCAGCCGCCATTATTGTGATACTGGATACTATTAGAAACGTAAGACCGCCATTTGCTTGTATGAATTCGCTTGCCCATGGAATTAGACCGTCTTCCAAAATCGATTTTTGAGGAGAATTTATTCCTCCATGCAAAGCAAAAGTAACTGAACTGAAAATAGCACCCATCATAAATAAGAACAGAAATATCTTTACTATGGCTCTCTTAAACGGGCTTCTAGTTTCTGAGGGCCTCATTACACCATCAGTCAGCTTTATTCCATACAGTAATCCTATCGCAAAAGCGGGACCAAACATAATATTTATTATGATTGGTGATTCTCTTGTGGTCTTTTCAATATCAGGGCCATATGTTAGATAAAGAATTATTGCAAATGCTGCAGCTCCTGCAAATATGCAAAGATCTATCCAACTTCTGTTATGCCTAAGCTCGTATAGGTCTGTTCCCCACTCGTCCAATCTGAAATTGACTTTTGAAAAAGGCATTAAAGAGACGACTGAAAAATGATTTGCTTAATTTATCAATTCTCTTTACCTTTTATGGCCCTCTCATCTTTGATAATATGTGAAGGCTGCAAGGCCAATAATAGGACTGGGAATAATTGTTATAATATCAGGAATAGTGTTTTACCTTCAAGGTCAGTCTATGGTTGGACCAGAATCGTCTTTTATGTACTCCAATCCTGAATGGATAACAAATGGTCAATGGATTGCTATAGTTGGAATTATAATTTTAGCCGCAGGAGTTGCAATATCAAAAGTTAACTTACAACACCCAAAGTAGTTGTAGTTCGTATCTTGTCTAATTTGCGAATTTTCTTTGTTATAAGATTGTCCATCTGTCTTTCTGTCTCTGTTTCTACCTCTACTACAATATCATAATCCCCATATGTTATGTGGGCATCTTTGACTTTGTCTATATCTAAGAGTTTTTTTACAAGTTCGTTTTCTGAACCAAGTTCACAACCAATCAAAACGTATGCTTTTTCCATATTTTACTT
This sequence comes from Nitrosopumilaceae archaeon, assembly GCA_035457865.1. GTDB lineage: Archaea > Thermoproteota > Nitrososphaeria > Nitrososphaerales > Nitrosopumilaceae > UBA8516. The sequence goes on along the minus strand of DATIAR010000005.1, from coordinate 12,963 downwards.
ACATTGTACGATCTTAAATCTTATTACATCATTCTAAGGATTTTCAAGCGCATTAGTCTTATGATTCATTTTAAAAACCCGCCTTTATGGGATCTGACGGTTTCATTATTTCTCTTAAAAGTATCGTAGCATATGATCCTCTAGACAATGTAAAACTAACTATGGGATCTGATGCGAAAAAATTATCACATTTGATAACTGCTTGCCTGAATCCACCTTCATCGCTTACCTCTTGCATGGTTTTTGAAAAAAAATCCTTTGCATGAACTTGTTCTGATTCTAGAACTTTTGAAATATGGTAATCAAATCTATTCTTTTTAGAATAAGAGTATCCTACAAGTGGAATGGCAAGTCTCTGACTAGGATCATTTTCAAATCTTCCAAGAATGTTTTTTTTGTCATAACAAACATCTCCAGATTTTGGCAAAAACAACTCCTCCCCGTGCTCAAGGGCTGAACTTATTGTACAATTGAAGACAAATGACTGAAATGCTTGTACAAAGAACCTTCTAATGGTGAGAGGAATGCTTCTCATTGCTCTGAGAGGATTACCGTGTTCAACCATCTCAGACAACACAACTCGTTCCATATCCATCTGATGCGGAACTTCATCTAGTGCCTTGGAATAGTTTGATTTGTCTTCAAGTTTTTTTCTCATCTTAGTATTTTCAGGTGAATCATATTCTGAGCTAAATGAAAGAAGGAGGCTGACAGCATGCTCAAAATCATTTTGTAAGATAGCTTTTCCTATTAGATGTGATACTGGCCTTTTACTTCCAAACCTCTGATAACCGAAAAAGTTCAGTACTTGGTCATATTCATTAAATTTTGAAATCTCTGCAAATGATGCATCTTCTATTTTTATTTTAAAATGATTCCCAATCATGTCCTTTTTTGTTAGCGGTTTAGAAACATAACCAAGTGATTCTAAACTGTACCTGTTTGTAGAAAAGTTCACCACATTCATTGATGGGTTCATTGAACAAACAAATTGTTCTGTAGTAGCATTTGCGTCTTTTAATCCAAGTGCTTTTAATCTTATTCCATGAATTTTAAAAATTTCAGAAAGAGCATGGTTGGTATCAATTCCATGTTTTTTTAATTTATATACTGCATAACCTTTTTCGTTAGAAAATTTTGATAAAACTTTTTCATCTAAAATTTCAGAGACAAAAAAATCTTCTGAAGATGATTTTATTTTTCCACCGACTCCTTTAAACTTGGTACTATACACAGAAATACCAATATCTGCGTCTAGCTTGGGAATCACTTCTTACTTTATTGTGACTGTTACATACTGTGAAACAGTTACCTCTTGATATCTTGCTCCTAAAAGAACCTTGTAAGTACCAGACAATGCGAATCTATCCACAGAAACTGTAAAAGGAATCGTTTCAGCTTGATTTCCAAGAGTTATTTGACTCTCACTAGTAACTTTGATGTCATTTAGAGTTGAAGTGTTTGCAGTAGTTAATGCAATTGGTTCTGCAAGTTGTTCATTTGGTGTAATGGTTAACAATACTGTGGCATTTTCTCCACGACTCAAAGTTAGATCTTTTTTATCGACACTTACTTCAAATGGAAGCGTGATGCTAGAATCAAGTACAGCAATGTTGTTTTCTACCCATTCTGTAAACCAGATCTTGTCATTGTTTATGGTAAAATCTAATACTTGAGCAACCCCACAATCCTTGATGCCACCACAATCAGACCAATTAGGATTCTGTGATGGTACAAAATATTCTACAAGTGTCTCTTTTTTAGGATCAAAAACTGCTATGCTATTTCCAGTCTGTTCATTAAACCATAGTCTTCCCGTATTATCAAATTGATTCCAATATGGTCTTGATACGGGAGTCTTGATTAGTCCAGAAGAATTTCCATATGTGCTTTCACGTGGTATTGAGGTAGTGAATCTTGTGAACTGTTGTAATTGCTGATCAAAACTAAAAAAGAAATTACTTGCAGCATCGGTAATCCAGATCTTATTTTCTGGACTGGATGAAATTCCATTGGGAGCCAACATTCCATATGGAAGATTAAATGCAGTTCCGTTGGAAGTTTGTGGATCATATCGTACTAAGCTGCCCCCTTCTTGAAACCTCCAAACAGTGTACCAAATCATCTTGTTAGAATCAACAGTCAAAGAAGATGTAAGGGTATCATTAGTTGGGGAATTTACTTTCGAATACTGGATTTCCATTCCTGACTGACTAGGATCAAAAAATGTAATCTTGTTTCCTGTAAAGTCATTTACAAGAAGTTTCTGATTATCAATGACAATTCTCTGAGGAAAGGTCTCTCCTCCTTCTGATTGTGGATATCTGAAACTGGTAAAGTTATTCTTATCAAACTTCCATATCACATCATGAGATTCATCTGTAAACCAGATATTTCCATCTAATGCATAAGCTATTCCCCACATCATAGATTGGTCGCCTTTGGGCCACCTGTCATTTTGATACTCTGTGAAAATTCTGGAAAAGGGATCAAATTTTGCTATGTTGCCTGTGTTTGATTCTGTAAACCAAACATTTCCAGACGAATCTGTTGTTATAGCTAGAGGTTGTGCACAGAAAGTTGGTACATTAAATTCAGTTATGTATCTGTTAGATTTTGTGGAATTTGTGCCACAAAATGTTATGCGTTTATCAACAGGGTAGTTATCCGCTGGGGTGCCAGTAGGTGAGGTATCTGTGGTATCGATATTGGTATTAGTGTTAGTATTTGCGTTTATTGCAATCGCTATTGTTGATGTTAAAAGTATCACACCAAAAAACACGGCAACTAGGAGTTGTTTTGCTTTTTTCTTCACAAATGGCAGACAATTTTTCCTTGTTATATCTTATTCTACAAAAGCTTCAGATCTTTTGTGACTTTGTCTATCGTTGTTTCAGGTGCTGGTCCTATCGAAATACAAGTGACGGTTCCAGAAGCAATTTGTGTGTGTCCTGCATCTGTTACTTCCGACCAAGGAAGATCTAAAGATATGGCATGTTTTTTTACTTGATCTAGTTGTTCAAGACTTGACACTTTGACAACCACTTTCTCCTGTCCTCCCATGACCCACTCTTTATACCAATCTGGATGTGATTTGCGTACATGCTCTGCTCCTAAAACACAAGCATGTCCAACTTGAGCAGCAATTTTTCCTGTACCCATGTCAAGATCTTTTCTTACTACAATTACTTGTTTAATCAAACCCATTACTGCTTTACACAAAGTAATTAGAGTATGTTAAACTTTTGAATTGAAATAAATAATTGTATACAAAATGAAAAGTCATGGATTATGAAGTCATAGTTGCAGGTGGTAGTGTCTCTGGACTTTTATGTGCAAGAGAAATTGCGCGATTAGGTCACAGTGTTTTAGTTATAGAAGAAGATTATGAGATTGGTACTCCAGAGCACTGTGGAGGAGTTGTAAGCGTTTCGGGAATTGAGGAACTTGGTGTAGTTCCTACCAGAGGAACACTTGAAAACAAGATAAGATTTGCATCCATAATCTCACCATCTGGAAAGAGTTTCACCCTTGATGCCAGGGCACAAAAAGTTGTAGTATTAGACAGACGAGATTTTGACAAACAAATAGCTCATCAAGCAAAAAATAACGGTGCAGAAATCCATGTTAAAACTTCACTAAAAGAAATAGATGGTGAAGAGATAAAGACTTCGGAAGGCACACTGAAATGCAATATTATAGTCGATGCACGTGGGGTCTCTTCATTAATTCACAAAGACCGAGAAGGAATGTTGCAATCTGCACAGTATGAAGTGTATGCAGACTGGGTTGAAAAAGACAGGATTGAAGTATATTTTGATCAAGAAAAATACCCTGGCTTTTTTGCTTGGATTATTCCTACACGCACAGATGTAGCCAAAGTAGGTGTTGCAGGAAAGGGGATAAACGCAGCAGTAACACTTGAAAACTTTCTTTCACAAAAAGGAAAGCATTCTGTTGTACGAAAGATCTTTGCACCCATATGGATAAAGGGGCCTATTGAAAACTTTGTTACAAAAAACATAGTCACAATAGGAGATGCAGCTGGCCAGTCAAAGCCAACAACTGCAGGTGGAATATACTCATGCGGTCTTGGTGGCATACTTGCAGGTAGAGCAATATCGAAGTACTTGGAATCTGGAAACCAATCCGATCTACTAGAATATCAAAAGGCTTGGTCTGAAAAATTTGATCATGAATTTCAGAACATGCTTCTTGCACGAAAGCTTTTGGAAAGATTTGACAACAAAGCAATAGATAAGATGTTTGAATCTGTTACGCCACAGATCTTAGAAGAGATCTCAAAGGAAGGCACTTTTGATTTTCATACTGTTTCACTTGCTAAACTTCTTGGTGTAAAAGGATCTGTAAAAACAGTTCAGGCAATTTTAGGTAGTGAATTTAGACGACTGTTAACATGAGACAAAGTACCATTGATAAGCAAGATATAAATTCGGTTTTTAATCAGGTCTGAACATGTCATCATCTATCACATTACCAGTATGTAGCTCGTGCCACCGAACTATCATGCCTAATGATAAATGTGTAAAATTCAACTGCCCAAACTGTGGATCTGTATTGCTGTGGAGATGTGAGAGCTGCAGAGAAGCTGCAAGAGCTTACAAATGCAGTGCTTGTAAATTTGACGGACCATAAAAATGGCACGACTCTTACTTAGAGCAAAAATTCTTCCAACAGGTACAGAAATAGATCTAGATAATATTGCAAAAAAGATAGGCTCTACTCTAAAAGACGAGATCAAGCTTTCAAAATACACAAAAGAGCCACTAGCTTTTGGTCTCTACTTTATTAACGCAGAATTTTCCCTAGACGATAAGGAAGGACAGATGGACTCGCTTGAAAATGCAGTCAGATCTATTGAAGGCGTAGGAGAGTTTGAGGTCTTAGGAATGAGCAGAGCATCTGTTGATGTAAAGTAGGTGTTTTAATTGGTACGAAAAGATGAACCGCTGCAAATGCGTGTCGGGGAAGCAAAACAACGAGATGTAGGAAAGAGACGAGCTAGAATAGAGCCTGAAGCCATGGAATTTCTTCATGTAGAACCTGGCGATATGGTGGAAATTCTTGGAAAAAGATCAAGTTGTGCAATAGTGTGGCCTACTGATGACGATGACAAAGAACCTGACATGATACGAATTGATGGGCAAACAAGAAAGAATGTTGGTGTTTCTGTAAATGATCTAGTTACAGTGCGAAAGATTGTGGCAAAACCTGCAAAAAGCGTTGTGTTGATGCCAGTAAATGGCAATGTTACGGTAGACAAGGAGTTTACTGACTTTGTAAAGAACAGACTCAAAGGATTACCACTCTCTGAAGGTGATGAAATCTCAGTAATGATTCTTGGAAACTCGATGGACTTTAAGATTCATAAAATTTCACCAAAGAGCGTAGTTAAGATTGAACGTGGAACAACTCTTACAATTTTAACTGAAACATCAGTTGAGAAAAAAATTCGCGTAACATATGAAGAGATTGGTGGACTAAAAGCACAAACAAAAAGAATGCGAGAAATTGTAGAACTTCCACTCAGACATCCCGAAGTTTTCACTAGATTTGGAATAGAACCGCACAGTGGAATTTTGCTCTACGGTCCACCAGGATGTGGAAAAACTTTGATTGCCAAAGTTCTTGCTAGCGAATCTGAAGCAAACTTTTATTCCATAAACGGACCAGAAATTATGAACAAGTATTACGGAGAAACAGAAGCAAGACTTCGTGACATATTCAAAGAAGCAAAAGAAAACTCACCAAGTGTAATATTCATTGATGAAATCGATGCAATAGCTCCAAAAAGAGAAGAAGCATACGGAGATGTGGAAAAAAGAGTAGTTGCACAACTATTAGCTTTGATGGACGGACTAACTGAAAGAGGCCAAGTCATTGTTTTGGGTGCAACAAATCGACCTGAAAGCGTAGATCCTGCTTTGCGAAGACCAGGAAGATTTGATAGAGAAATAGAAATTTCTGTACCAAATGCGGACGGTAGATTGGAGATATTACATATCCACACAAGAGGGATGCCTCTAGATGATGACGTGGATCTCAAGATACTTGCTGCAGAACTTCATGGATACACTGGTGCTGACATTAAATCACTATGTAGAGAAGCAGCAATGAAAGCTCTTAGAAATTATTTCCCAGAAATTGATGTGGAAACAGAAAAAATTTCATCTGAAATTTTACAATCGATGAAAGTCAGCTTGCAGGATTTCTATGATGCAATGCATGAGATAGTTCCAACTGCCATGCGAGAATTTTATGTTGAAAGTCCAAAGGTGTGGTGGAAAGACGTTGGCGGGCTAGATGATGCAAAAAGAACACTACGTGACAACTTGATCACTGCAATAAAAGAACCTGGAAAATTCCAAAAAATGGGAATCAAACCTCCAAAGGGTGCACTATTGTATGGTCCTCCAGGCTGTGGAAAGACGCTTCTTGCAAGAGCACTAGCAACAGAAAGTGGAGCTAACATGATCTTTGTTAGAGGTCCTGAAGTCCTTTCAAAATGGGTTGGTGAATCAGAAAAAGCAGTAAGAGAAATCTTCAGAAAAGCCAAGGCGTCATCACCATGTATTGTGATATTTGATGAGCTTGATTCATTTGCCAGAACAAAGTCAGGTGAAGACGGTGGAGTAGGCGAGAGACTTTTGAGTCAACTCTTAACTGAAATGGAAGACGGAGGAGCTTCTCGAGTCATTGTGATTGGAATTTCAAACAGACCAGACTTGATAGAAACTTCTTTACTTCGACCAGGAAGACTAGATTTGATCCTGTATATTCAACCTCCAGACGAAAAAGGAAGACTAGAGATCATAAAGATTCTAACAAGACAAATGCCTCTTTCTAATGATGTGGACCTGAAGGAGATAGCTGTGGCGACAAAAAGCTATAGCGGTGCTGATCTTGTTGCAATATGCAGAGAATCTGCAGTACATGCAATGCAAAATGATTCTACCAAAATAGGAAGCGCAGACTTTGCAGCAGCACTAAAGCTTGTTAAACCTTCGATCACAAAAGTTGTTGATGAATGGTATGGCACAATAAAAGAGAATATATCATACGCCATACCAAAACCAATCGATAAGACATTTTACGGCTAAACATGACTCTACCATTGAAAAATCTAGTATATGAGAAGGTAAAGGAAGCTGGGTCTCTTACAGACTCGGAACTGTCAAAGATTCTTGCTAAAGAAGGAATCGTGCTTCCAGATGATGAATTTAATAAAACTTTACTTGACTTGGAAATATACGGACTAATCAAAGTAGGTTGGCTTACAAAGGACGAACGCCGAATTGAAGTTGTAGAAAAACAAGAAGAAGAAGACGAGATCGAAGTACAGAATCGTGAAAAACTAGAACGCGATTATGAAGCTGGTTTTCCGGGTGTCGAACAAGAACAAGATCAAGAAGTCTAAGCAACCATAAACCAAATCGTTACTTGTCTTACAAATCTAATCACGTTAATTTTTGCTTTCAAGTACTTCACATATAGATGATTAAAATTGATTTATGTTTACTTGAGTTGAATCTTTTGTGGCATGTTTACACTCTTGGTCTCTTCAGATTGTAAAAGTGCAATTATGTGACTGGCCTCCAAAGCTCCCTTACTTAGCTTAGCTTTGACAGTAATTTTGTTTTCTACCATGCCAGATTTCAAATTTTTAAATAATCCTACATATTTTTTAATTTGTCTACCATCTGAAGTATTTATGGCCCCACGTGCAATTAACATGCCATCTCTAATCAACTCGTTAATTTTTCTGTACGCTGTGTTTTCTGGAACATCCGTGATATCCACAATCTTTGCAACGATGTGCGGTTTATCTGACGCAATTACTAAAATCTTTTTTTTGTCCTTGTCTGCAAAAGTATCCAAAACTATTGTAGTGAGAAATTTATCGTGAATTGTCAGCCACTCGTTATCCATTTCTGTGGATTGTTTCAAGCTTAAGATATTTTCAAGAATGATCTTTTCTAGTACTATGTGATCTGTCCCAAAAATTTCTCGTAATGCTGCATCAAGTCTAAGTGAGTCTTTTCTGCATTCTGGTAAAGAAATATGATACTTTTCAAGTATCGCCCTCTCTATTTTTTGCATAATTGCGTTTGTTCCATCACTTTGTGTTTCTGTGGACTTTGGCAACTGAATGTCTGTGTCTGACATTGTTCTAACATATGGATTTTAAATGATATAAAACAGGTCTCCCAAATTAGGAAATAACTTTTGTCAAATCATAATATGACAAGAGTTAGAATCGAAAATTGAATGCTGCATCCAATGCTATTGCCACAAATATTATTGTAAGATATGGTGCAGTGACTTTGTATGCTTTCCATGCAAACTCTGAAGTTGGGTTCTTAGTAAGCTTGTAATGATATACAAGCAATAAGCTACCTGAGATTGCAGCGATTGTAAAATACACGATTCCTAATCCAAATGCATAAAGCATTAGAGAATATGGCAACAAGATTGCAGTATTGATCAAAATGTAATTGGATGTTTTTTGCATTCCAACCAACACTGGAAGCATTGGGACCTTAGCTTCTGCATAATCATCTCGGATTTTCATTGCAAGGCACCAAAAGTGAGATGGGGTCCAGACAAAAACTAACATTCCTACCAATGCTCCAAGTAAATCCATCGAACCAGTTGCAGCTGACCAACCAGCCATTGAGGCAGCACTTCCTGCAAATCCTCCGATTACAATGTTTGACGAATTGTTTCGTTTAAGCCATGCAGTGTAAACTATCACATAAAAGAAAATTCCTAACGCAATGAAAAATGTAGAAACAAGATTCAATGTAATTCCAGCATAAATTACAGAAGCTGCACTAACTGTCAATCCATACACAAGTACACCTTTTGCAGACATTCTACCAGATGGGATTGGTCTTGTACTGGTACGTTTCATCAAGGGATCGATATCTTTGTCGTAATAGTGATTTAGTGCACTAGAACCAGCAGAAGCAAGAGCTCCTGAAATGATGATGTGCAACAAGCCCCAATTATTTAGCTCAGGACCGATAAACTTGCTTGCTGCATACATGGATGTAACTGCTGTAATTACAAGTAAAATTACAATACGTGGTTTTGATATTTCTAAGATCTCTTTTAATCCCAACTCTTTGTTAGCAGTTTTGCTAGGGATTTAATTTCTTCGAAGTTTGCAAACTCATGTCCAAAAGGATTATTTATCTCACTTCGTTCATGTACCACAAATGAGCGACTGGGATCTTATGATGCCTGGAATGGGTCTTACTGCAGTAGGACTGGCAGGCGTGGTCATCTCGTACGCTGGCATTGCTAAGACCTTCATTGATGGAATGCACGCTCTTACTGGGCTTACAATGTTCGTTGGTATGATCTTTTTGGCATGTGGAATACTAAATGGAGGAATCTCTACAAGTAACCGAGCCAAAGCTACAACTTTGGTGATTTTTGGCATTGCAGGTTCCTTTGGAGCCTTTGCTTTTACGATGACAACAGTTTCATCATTGCCAACATTTGCAGGAATCTTGCTTGTTATCATAATTCCAACAATTGTCATTTCTTATGCTGCGATGAAAATGCCGCAGTATGCCAAACCAATATCTGTGATATTTATCATGGCAGCAGGTGTTGGACTAGCATCCTTTATTGTTCTAGGATTTGTAGGACCAGGTGCACAGTTTTCACTGGAACCACCTGTTGAGGAAATAGAAAAGCCAGCAGAACAGGTGCCTGCTTTAAAGACTATACCTGTTGAGATACTTGCAGGTTCTTCTACCCCGGATAATCCTGATTATGATCCAGATGTACTGACTGTCTTAAAAGGAGATGTAGTTGAATGGATAAATAATGATAATATAGCACACACAGTGACCAGCGACGCTGGTGCTGGAACTACATTTGACTCTGGACTACTTTCGGCTGGAAGCAAATATCAACTTGATACTAAAAATATTGCAGCAGGGGAATACGAGTACATCTGTCTTGTGCATCCATTTATGACAGCAACTCTGATAGTAAAAGAGCCTACAGCGCAAGCAACTGCCAAAGTGAGCATCCCACAGGGAGCAATGACACCAAGCGAAGGACAACTATACTACGATCCACAAGAAATTACAGTTTCAGTTGGTACCATAGTAGTGTGGTCAAACGATGATACAGCAGCACACACAGTCACTAGTGGGAATCCAAGCTCGGGTTCGTCTGGAAAGTTTGATTCTGGAATATTTTCTGCAGAAAAAACCTTTGAATACAAATTTGATTCTACCGGAACGACAGAGTACTACTGTCAGGTTCATCCATGGATGACAGGAAAAGTAACAGTGCAGTAGAGCAACATTGCAACAAGCAATTCTAATTTCTAGAGGTCAGATTGATATCCTATCTAATCACGCAAAAAACGCATCTCCAAACGAGTCTTGCGCCATATTGTTTGGTAAAATTGAAAAAGATCATTTTATAGTAAAAGATGTCTTTCTAACAAAAAACATAGAAAACTCACCAGTAAACTTTACCATATCAAATGATGAATTAATCAAAGGATACCAAGAAGCAGAAAAAAGAAACCTAGACGTGGTTGGAATCTTCCACTCACATCCTGACTCTGAAGCCTATCCGTCTGTGACAGACGAGAAATTCATGGAGATAAATCCAGTGCCATGGGTAATATTTTCAAACAAGAGTGAGCAGTTTAGAGCATATGTCTTTGAATCTAAAGTGAAACCATTAGATCTGCATGTGGACTGATTTCACTTGTGAATGCTTTTCTTGTGTCTCTCAAAATGCTCTTTATCAGTAAAGGACACATTGCATTCCTTACATTTGAAAGTAGATCCAAGATGCCACAATCACAATACATGACACTTCATGACGTAAAAGCATTTTCATGATGTCTTAATTAGCTCTTCTAAAAGTAACCGTCATTCCATCTGGTATATCCTTTAGAAATTTTTTATCAGTTGTTTTTATTTTTCCAATTACATTTACTGGGGAATATGGTTTTATCTCACCTTTTTTTCCAATCGGGGTTGGACCAAAAAAGAGACATATGGCTTTGCCTGGAGGCCAATAAGCCACATCTGATAATTCAACTAATGATTTTGCATTTTCTTCTTTGACTGCAATCGGAGTCTCACCTGTGTAAAGCTCTTCTCCCCAAGAATTTATTGCAACAGTAAATGGTAAACGATCAAGGAAGGCTTTGACAGTCATTGGTGAGATTTTATCGTCTAATTCTAAATCTATGGTCTTTATTTTTGGAAAATCAACATTGATCTTGTATTTCATGATTGATCTAGCGATTTGAATTAAATATCCCTTCTTGAAATGAAAATTATGGACATTCATGTATACGATACATATGTTGAGGCAAAGGATGGTCACACGATGCACTTTGATGTTATTACGGATGTCAAAGATCACAAGAAAGCAATCGAGTTTGCAAAAGAATGGCTAAAAACCATCGGAGAAAGTGATGCCAAAGTAACTACCGAGGAGTGCCAGTTTTGTCATACTCAAGGAGCACCTGAGCCAATCGCGGATCAAATTCGCAAAAATGGATACTTCATCCAAAAGATGGAAGGCTGTCCATAAACCATTTTTTAATTTTACAAACTCCTAATATTTAGAAATCTTTTTAGAATGAGTTGGATGATCTGGTGTGATGGATACAAAGGATACCTATAGAAAACTAACCGTAGAAGGAGAGAAAAAGACGCAGTGGATTTGTGGTTGTTTTGAAACAGTTGATGGATTTTTCAAATTTTGTAATGATCACGATAATGCCATGAGAAAGACTATCGAAGCGCAAATAGACGAACTTGATATGACTATTGTAGTTGACGAAAATAAAACCTAGTGTACTAGAACAAGAAGCCCTACGAATGCAGAGACAAAGACTATAGCTACAGTATTTAACAATTTGATTACTGTATTTAGTGCAGGTCCTGCCGTGTCTTTGTATGGGTCGCCAATGACATCTCCAACTATTGTAATCTTGTGCTCCTCACTACCCTTGCGCCCTTGGATCTCGACATATTTTTTAGCATTGTCCCACGCTCCACCTGTGTTTGCCAAGTGATATGCCAAGAAGATTCCAGTGACAACTGCACCCATCAGTAATCCTGCCACTGCAGGTGGACCTAAAACTACGCCAAGAATTATTGGTGCAATAATTGTCAGAGTTGCAGACTTCCATAACTCTCTAAGCGAAGCTACGGTTGCAACATCGACACACTTTGCATACTCTGGTTTTACTTTGCCAGTAAGAATGTCTGGATGTTCCTTGAACTGCCTTCTTACTTCTTCCACCATCTTTCCTGCGGCTCTTGAAACTGCAGCGATGAGTTGACTAGTGATAAAGAAAGGCAAGAGTCCGCCCACAAGCAACCCGATTATGATTGATGGATTTGAAAGGCTGTAATCAAAGGCGACATGGAATATTTTTGCTGCTTCGTATTGGAAAGCTTGGATCATAGCTAGTGCTGCAAGGCCCGCACTTGCTATTGCAAATCCTTTGGTAACTGCCTTTGTAGTGTTTCCTACAGCATCTATTTCATCGGTGACTTTGCGGTTTGCTTCTCCCATGCCAGTCATTTCTACAATTCCTCCAGCATTGTCACTGATTGGACCAAATGCATCTATACTTAGTACAATTCCTGCAAGGCTTAGCATTGCCATAGCAGTAAGTGACGTGCCAAATATTCCGTAAATTGTTGACTGTGAAGGATCTGGTGCAGCAGCTGAAGCAATAGCAAACGACAATGCCAGTGCGACAACAATTGCAATCATAAATGGTCCAGTTGAACGCATTCCCTGTATGATTCCCATCAATGTTAACGACGCGTATCCCCACTTGGCAGACTCGGAAATCTCTTTGACTGGTCTGAATCTGTAGCTTGTAAAATAATCAGTTATTCTTTGTATTACTGGAACAAGAATCACTCCGATTAC
>DATIAR010000004.1:0-2827 GCA_035457865.1 Nitrosopumilaceae archaeon | reverse complement strand
GGGAGTTTTACCAAAAAAATACATCTGGGCAGCATCCCTGCTTTCTTTGGGCGGAGCTTTTGTTATTGGAATATACTATGCCTTTTTAGATTCCCCTCTCTTGTTTCCAATAGGAGTTGCTGAATCATTCTTTCTTTTTGCATATAATCTAGAGTTGTTTAAGGGAAGATTTCACAACAATGCAACATTTGTCATATCATGGGGAATACTTCCTGTGCTGGCTGGTTCTGTCATACAGACAAACGCCATTACCATAGAAACTCTTCTCCTGTCTGGTTTAGCTGGAGGATTGAGTTACGTACTGATTAAGACTTCAAGAAGGTACAAAGATCTCAAAAAACTATCTGCTGAAAGTTCGGAAATTTACAAAAAAGAAATGGTTCTAAAGATAATAAGTGTAGGAGTAATTACAAGTACGGTTTTTTATTTTATCTTAAGACATGCTTAATTGTTCTAGTTACACTATGATATTGTGGCAGTAGCTCTTGACCATCTGGCAAAAACTCTCCTTGATGCTCCAGTAGGACATGTAGAACAAACAATTGAAGAGATTCTCGAAAAACCAGTGCGTCTGGATGTAATAGAACAGAATTTGATATCTGGAACTGAATATAATAGGAAAATTGTTATAGCATTTGGAAAAGTACCAATTGTTAGTGCAACAGTAAGATTTGATTCTAAAAACATTCCAAAATTAATAATGACCGAGTTGTTGCAAAAAAAGGAAGGGATTGGCAACATACTGAGAAAGCATAACATTACTGTGCAACGAAATACTTTAGAAATTAACGTAGAATCTGATGGAAAAAAATTAATGCGAAGCTATGAGATTTGGCATAATAATTTAATCTGGTTTGATATAATTGAAGAGATAAGATTAGATCTTCTTAACACCTGTCAGAATAGATGAAGTATGCAAAGTTAGATATTGTTTGTCTACCTGAAGGCCATATTTTTTCATAGTATTTTCGTAATCATCAAGCCATCTTGTTTCTCTTATCAACTTGGGAAGCTCTACAAATACATCCTTCCAATGAGGTAAAAGATATCCAACTAAATGCAGTACAACAAAATAGAGATTCCACAATGATCTAACTATCTTATTTTTAGGACAAGTAAAATCATGTAGAACAATTTTACCGCCTGGATTTAGATGGTTCAGACATGATTTGATTAGAATTTCATCTTTACAATATTTTGGAATGTAAGATGATGTTATACAATCAAATTTTTGATCAAGGTCGAGTTTTTCAGCATCCATGCATAAAAAGGAAATTTTTTGGTTAGGTTTTAATTTTTTTTGGGCAATTCCCAGATAGCTCTCTGTAATATCAACACCGACTATTTTTGCATCTGGTAATTTTTTTGCAATCTCAAATGTCAGTATTCCAGTGCCACATGCAAGATCAAGTACTGAACTACAGTTTGGAATTTTCTTTATAATTTCTTTTTTCCAGTACTTGTCTCTGCCAAACGTAGTCAGGCTTACAATTTTGTCATAAGTTTGTGCAGTTTGTTCAAAAAACCGTGGAACTAATTCCTTTGCAGATTGTGTTTTCATATATCTAATTTGCAAATCTTACTTTAAAGTGGTTCTACGTTGGTTTGAATTAGAATAACCGATAAATTGAGCAGCTTGGAAAAGAGATCATGCTTTCGTATGATTATCCATTATACAGACCGCCTTCAGAAGCAAACTCGCTCATATTTCAGGTAACTCTTGGTTGTTCTTTTAACGTCTGCTCCTTTTGTAATATGTACAGAACAAAGGAATATGTAGAAAGGCCCTGGGATGAAATAAAAACTGAAATTGATTTAGCAGCAAAACACATGCAAGACACTAGAAGAGTATTTTTGGCAGATGGCGATGCGTTAAACCTCTCTACAGAAAGAATGCTCCAGATACTTGGTTACATCCATACTAAATTTCCAAAGATCGAGCGAATTTCGTGCTATGCAATGCCAAAAAATTTACTTGAAAAATCTTCAGAAGATTTAAAAAAACTCTATGATGCCGGGCTTACAATGTTTTACATAGGAATAGAAAGTGGATCTGATAAAATTCTAAAAAAAGTAACAAAGGGTGCAACAGGTCAAAGCATTATCAAAGCATGTAAGAAAGCTATGGATGCAGGGTATACAATTTCATGTATGATAATACTTGGTCTTGGAGGTAAAACATATTCAAGAGAACATATTGATGACACGGCCAAAGTAGTTAGTGAAATCTCGCCACATTATCTTGGTGCACTTACACTACATATTGAAGATGGAATCAGAGATGAATTTATGACAAAATTCAAGGAACCTTTTGTGCCAATTGATGATGCAGATGCCTTGGTTGAGCTAGAGAATTTAGTAAGTAAGATTGAGCCAAGATCCCCAATAATATTTAGAGCAAACCATGGTTCTAACGCATATCCAATAGGCGGCACTTTTCCAGAGGACAAAAATATGATACTTGAGAGAATAGGATATCTAAAAGATCATCCTGAACTTTGTAGACCGCAAGGGTTTAGAGGATTTTAATTGGCAACGCAGTTTCTGAATGGGACTGTAACAAGATCAGTTGTTGTTCATGTATCACCACAAAAAGCTTGGCGAAGATTAAGTGAGATTGGAAATTTAGCAAGGTGGATCGTTAGCATCAAAAAGTGTGTCATTACATCAAAGAAAAGAAAAGGAGTTGGTGCAACACGGCTCATTACTTTTAATGACGGCTCTGTGATCGAAGAACAGATTGTAATTTGGAATAGTGGCAAGTCTTTTTCATATTTAGTAATAGGAAAGATTTTGCCGTTTAGAGCATACTTTGCTACTTTATCAA
>DATIAR010000003.1:0-26850 GCA_035457865.1 Nitrosopumilaceae archaeon | reverse complement strand
TGATCTAATAACTGACCAAGTGTTATGTCCAAAGTTTCTCCAAACACCCTCCATTTTTTTGATAAAAATGCCAAGATCATTGTATGACCTCCAGAAACTAGCAGCACTAACGGATCTTTTGCTCCAGTCAACATCTTTCCAAGTTCTATGTGACCTATTGCGTGATTTATTGGATAGATTGGAATGTTGAAATAGGATGCAAGAGATCTGGCAACTACAGCTCCTATTCTCAAGCATGGTCCAAGACCAGGACCGGCAGCATATGATATAATATTAAGATCAGTAATTTTAACACCTGCTTTTTGTAAACACTCTGAGAGAACGATGGGAGAGTTTTCTGCGTGATGTCTTGATGCTTCTCTTGGATGAATGCCCTCACCATCAGGAGGTCTATAGATTTTTCTTATATCGGAAAGAATTTTTCCGCTATTACCAGTTTTTTCTAATACAGCACATGAGAATGTGTGAGCTGTACTTTCAATTCCAAGTGCTATCATTTTATCCTCTACTCAATGTTGATACTATTTTTATAACGTCCCCACTTTTTAGTTGATGCTGTGCACCTATTCTTTGCTTTGTCTTTACATCTATCGCATGCAAGAACCCTTTTGCTAGATCTGCATGTATGGTTAGCGCAAGGTCCTTTGCAGTAGAATTGGAAGGTAACAGTCTAGCGTCTGGTAAGACTTGACCATCTTTGTTTGATAGCTTTGTTTCATCTTCAACAGGATATACTACAATTAGTTTAAGTAGCTCAAAACAAGCCATGTCCAACGCTTGTTGTACTCCTGTGGTTTCAATTTTTGAAAGAACCAATTTTACTAGATCTAGTGCTTTTTGTTGTTGGGGGTTGAGACTAATTCCTTCTTTGATTTTAAAATTTTTTTCACCTGGGAAATAATCAATCAAACCATTCTTTGTTGCTTTTTTTAGGAGAAGTTCTGTTTCAGCACTACATGGTAATGTTGCTCCTTCTTTTTTTAGCTTGTCAATAATGCTCAAATCATGACAAAGATCAGCCTTGTTTGCTGCAATGATTATTGGTTTTGTTTTTTTTCGTAGTTCTTTTATGAAGGTAGATAGATCTGAATCACTCCATTCTGTAGGTTTTTTTGTTTGAAGATTCAGATGTTGTATGATTATTTCCACGTCGTATTCTTTTATTCCAAGTCCACTGAATCTTTGTGCAATTCCTTGAACAATTTTGGCACCTTTACTTTCCATTTCTCTTGATAATTTTTGCCATTCACGTTGCAAGATTTCTTTCATCCATAAATCAAATTCTTCTTCAACAAACTTGACATCTTCCAGTGGATCATGCGTTCCCACAGGAACTGAATGTCCTTGAATGTCTGTTGAGCCTGATGCATCAACAACATGTATCAATACTTCAGATTGTCTTGCATCATCCAAAAACTTGTTACCAAGGCCCTTACCTTCATGAGCTCCGGGAACAAGTCCGGCAACATCGATTAATTTTACTGGTATGAGTCTTGTCCCATTAAAACATAAAGGATGCTTGTGTTCTATTCCAAAGTGTTTGCATGCACATACTGCCTTTACATGTGCAATTCCAACGTTTGGTTCTATTGTAGTAAAAGGATAATTTCCTATTTGGGCAGTGGTTTCTGTTGCAGCTGAGAAAAAAGTTGATTTCCCAACATTTGTTTTACCAAGAAGGCCAATTTGCATGGAAACTATCTGAATTTATGCTCTTATTTAGTATTGCAGAAATCGTTTAATTTGATTTGTTTTGATCATAAGTGTTGTCAATGATATTAACTGGTAATCCTGGCGTAGGAAAACATACTGTAGCAAAACTGCTTGCAATGCAACTAGGTTTAGATCTAATTGACATAAACAAAGTAGCATTGCAAAAAGGAGTTTTTGAAGAAAGTGCAGGAACTTTGGATGTTGATGTAAAAAAATTAAAAAAAACACTTGAAAAAATAATTACAAAAAATTCGCTTGTTGTTGGGCACTTGGCTCCGTATGTAGTTTCAAGAAAACAAGTAAAGGTGGCTGTTGTTCTAAGAAAGGATCCGTATAAGCTCATTTCTATTTATGAAAAAAGAAAATATTCACACCAAAAAGCAATTGAGAATCTTGGTAGTGAGATTCTTGGAGTAACTTATTATGATTCAATTAATGAATTTGGTTCAGATAGGACTTTTCAGTTAAATACAACTGGTAAATCTGTCAGTAGCATTGTAAAAAAAATAAGAGATCTTTTTGTAAAGGGTATTTTTATAGAAGACGAAGTAGATTGGCTTGGCTTGATTACTGAAAAAAATGACCTAAAACGATTTTTCCCCTACTAAATTCAAATAACACCCTACTTGATGGTATTGTGAAATGTTTGAGATAAAAAAAAGTGATCTTGCAGGAAGGATAGGAATACTTCATACAAATCACGGCAAGGTAGAAACACCCGCTTATGTACCTGTAGTTCATCCCGTAAGGCAGTCTATTTCACCACAAAAAATGCGTGAGATGGGTTTTGATCTGATTATAACAAACGCCTACATCACCTTAAACAATTACAAAGAGGAAGCAATAGAGCGTGGTATTCATAATATTATAAATTTTGATGGAACGGTAATGACAGATTCTGGTGGATATCAAGTCTTAGAATATGGTAGAGTAGATGTAGAACCAAAGGACATGGCGTCTTTTGAAAAAAATATACAAGCTGATATTGCAATCCCGCTTGATAGACCTACTGGTTATGGTCTCTCTAAAAAAAAGGCGAAGTCGTACGTTGACCATACCTTAAAAGTTTCAAAAGAAACTCTAGAGCAGAGTGAAAAAAATGGACAGATATGGGTTGGTCCAATACAAGGAGGAGAGCATTTTGATCTTGTAAAAAGATCAACAAAAACTCTTGTAGATTACGGATTTGAAATGCTCGCGCTTGGAAGTCCAGTTGAATTCATGGAATCATATGAGTACACGTTACTTGCAAAGATGATACTTACTGCAAAGAAGCAGATGCCTGATTCTATTCCATTGCATCTTTTTGGGGCAGGTCATCCCATGACAATTCCACTTGCAGTTGCGTTAGGATGTGACACATTTGATTCTGCATCGTACATACTTTATGCAAGAAAAGACAGATACATAATGGATGATGTAACAACCAGACTTGATGAGATGTCATATTTTTCTTGTAGTTGCGAAGTTTGTACAAAATACACTCCAAAAGAGTTGCTTACTCTTGAGTTTGAAAATAGAACAAACAAAATTGCATTGCATAACTTATTTGCAATAAAAGCTGAAGTTAACAGAGTAAAAGAAGCCATTCATGAAGGAAGACTATGGGAATATGTTCTAAAAAAGGCACGTTCACATCCCAAGCTCTTTGAATCCATTAATGTATTTATAGAAAACCCACGGTACTTTGTGGATAGAACCCCCCGATTTAAAGAAAAGGCCATTTTTCTCTTTTCAAAGGAGGATCAGTTCAGACCAGAAGTCATGTCATTTCATGGATTAGTTCGTAAGTTCAAGTGTAAAAAAGACATCCTTGTTATTGTGCCAGATGGCACAGCCAGACCATTCTATCTTTCAAAGGAATATAATGACTTGAAAAAAAGGTTTGTAAAAAAATATGATAATGTTCAGTTTTGTCAGTTTAATCCTTTTCTAGGGATAATCCCTCTTGAAATATCTGACATGTATCCTGCATCACATTATGTTATGCCAAGAATACGATATAATCAAAATGAGTTTTCAGAATTTACAAAAACATGGAAGATCTTTTTTGCCAATAATAATTTTAAGACGGCATACCTAGCAAATGACGAATTTTTAAAAAACCACATAAAATTACTGTCTAGAAAAATCAAAGTAATATCAATTAGTAGGTAGCAAAAATAAGAAAAAGGAGTGCGAACAGATTCCGCTTATTTGCTTAGTGCGGCGTCTTCTGCCCAGCCTTTTACAAAGACTCCGTTCTTGTGAAGAGGAACTGGTTGACCAGCTGTGTAAGTCATTGGTCTCATCCAAAAGATTGACTTTGTTGGACAAACTCCTATGCATGCTCCATCAGAGATGCATCTTTCTGGATAAAAGACGAATGCTTTTCCTCTCTTCCAACCCTCAACGGGTTTTACACGAAGTACATCTGGACCAAGAGAAGTACAGATTTCTACGCATAGTGCGCAGCCTATACATCTTTGTTCATCAATGTCTGGAAGTATTGCTATTGGCATTTTTATCTTCTCTTTTTCATCTTGTCATGGTTTGCTATTTAAACCATCTGTAAAATCCATAACAGAGTTATAGAATTTTTTCAATAAGCAAAATAAAATAAAAAACAGAAAATAGTATTATGTTTAATTACTTCTTGGTCTGTCGTATTGCGTCAATTTGACCGCTAGTTATCCAGTCAAGTAATTCAGCAGATGTAGGATTTAGATCGCCTTTTTGATTCATCATGTTGTGTACCCACACCCAGTTTATCTGATTTAATAATGGCTTGTTTCCCTCATCACCCTTGCGAACTTTGTCTCGAAGGTCTTTTGGGATAGTATTCCACCATTGTTCGAAGGTTCTACCCATGGACAGATCATCTTTAGTTGATCTAATTAAGTCTTTTGTAAATTATCTAAATAATAGGATGATGTGAAAAAACGCTAAACGTTTAAAGGTACTTTGAAGAAACTTTGAATTCTTGCAGGTTAAAGTTCTTGGTGCGGCCCAAGAGGTAGGCCGATCGGCATTTCAAGTTAATTGTGATGGTGCAAATTTTCTTTTAGATTATGGTGTTCTTTTGGGAAAAGAACCACAATATCCAATGCATGTAAAACCTAGAGACGTAGACGCTATAGTTATTACTCATGCTCATCTCGATCATTCTGGTTATGTACCCTCACTTTTTGTTAACGGAAAAAATGATGTTTATGCAACTCCACCAACGTTAGATCTATCAAGACTTTTGATTGAAGATATGCTTAGGCTACAAAAGAATTTTTTCCCTTTTGAAATGCCAGAAGTTGTCAGCATGATAAAACATTCCAAAGAAATAGCATATAGAGAGAAGATTAAGAAAGGCAATGCGTCATTTGAACTGCGTGAATCAGGACACATAGTTGGCGGTGGTGCAGTTATTGTTGAGTCTGAAAATAAAAGACTCTACTATACAGGAGACATAAATCCAAGAGGATCACGCATGGTACGTGAAGCAGATTTTGATTTTGATGAAATTGATTTGTTAATAATGGAAAGTACTTATTCACAGACTGAACAGACTCCGCGAGACAAAACCGAAGAAGAATTCATGGAATTTGTGTATGAAGTATTAGATAGAAAAGGAACTTTATTTGTGCCAGCTTTTTCAGTAGAGAGATCTCAGGAGATTGCTTGTGTTTTAAAAAATGCAAAATTTAAACACAAAGTCATAATGGATGGAATGGCTATAAAAGTAAACGAAATACTGCTTCGTTACCCAGAATACCTACGTGATCCAAAAGTGTTTGCTGATTCAATTCATCAAGCAAAATGGATTAAAGGAGAAAGAGAACGAAAAGACGCATTGAAAGAACCATGTGTAGTGATATCACCAGCTGGAATGCTTGTGGGTGGATCAGCGGTATACTACTTACAACAGCTTGCGCTTGATAAGAAAAATGGTATTGCGATGGTATCATACCAAGGAGAGGGCACACCTGGAAGAAAATTACTTGAGACGGGCAAAGTCAATATTCGTGGAAAAGATGTGAAAACAGAAGCGGATGTTAAGCAATTTGAATTTTCTGGCCATGCAGATAGAAAAGATCTTTTCGAGGTTGTCAAGAAAATAAAAGGAGATCCAAAGATTTTAACTATTCATGGAGACAAAGATTCTTGTACAAAGTTTGCAGATGAGATACATGAGAGATTTGGATTTGATGCGTATGCCCCAAAAGTTGGGGAAGTAATTAACGTTTGAGATGCATGAATTAAAGAAAATAGATTTAGATTCTACCATTAATAGTGGCCAAGTTTTTCTTTGGGATAAAATTGATGATGTATGGTATGGTGTAAATGGCTTTGAAATTTTAAAGATTAGACAAGAACCGTTTAAGATCATTTCTTCAGGAAAAAAAACGCCTGATTTTTTTAGACAAGATGACAACATGAAGAAAATTCTTCAAAGTGTAAGAAGAGACAAGATTGTAAAAGATGCAGTTTCACAATTCCCTGGATTGAGATTGTTACGACAAGATCCCTTTCAATGCTATATTTCATTTATTTGTTCATCTAATGCATCAATTATTAATATAAGACAGATGTTAAAAAAAATTACAAAGAAATTTGGTAAGAGAACAAATTTCTATGGTTATGAATTTCATACTTTCCCAACAGCTGAAAAACTTGCTAACTCTAACATTGCAGAACTTTTATTGTGCGGATTAGGCTTTAGAGCAAAGTACGTAAAGAAAGCATCACAAGATGTCGTATCAGGTAAAATAGATTTTAATTATTTAAAAAAGGCGAACTACAAAAATGCCAAGGATATTCTTGTAAATGTAGCTGGCATAGGTGATAAGATTGCTGATTGCATACTTTTATTCTCACTTGAAAAAATTGAATCATTTCCGATTGACAGATGGACATTACGAATTTTACGAAAGTATTATTCTAATGTATTCGGTGAATCAATCAGTAGATCAATCACTAAAAAAAAATATGAAGAGATACATGAAAAAATTGTTAGGCATTTTGGTCCTTTTGCTGGTTATTCACAACAATTTCTTTTCAAAATGGAAAGAGAACTGAATAACAAAAAATGGTTGTAAAAAGCTCTTAATATGGTAGCCCTAGCCAACTTCTTGGGCCTGTAGCTCAGCATGGACAGAGTGCTGGACTTCTAATCCAGTGGTCAAGGGATCGAAGCCCTTCGGGCCCGCTTTTTGTTCATAATTTATTTATCGTCAAGGTATGACGCATAGAATATGAAAGATATTGAACTAAAGCTGGAAAATTTGAATATAGTTCCTAATAGTGAGATAAGAGGAAAAATCGATGTAAGATATCAAGGAAGATATGATGGGATTGTTATCAACACCCAAATCTTAAACTCAAACCAACTCATAGTCTACAAATCATACAACGGCAAACCCATCTCACAAAATCTATCAAGATTATTCATAAGTAAAGACAACATGACAGAGAATAAAGCAGAGTTTACAGCTGTAATAGAGTTCAAACCTTCTGAACCTCACGACGTAAAATTTCGCGTTTCTATAATTCAAGAGCATAAAGAAATTGAAAGTGATGTGCTGTTTGCAAAATTAGTTGTTTAGAATCTAGCCTTTGTAATTATTAGTTTACCTTTCATCCATGGATGAGGTTCGCAGTGATAGTCTATCTCAACTTCGGGCTCTGTGAATAAGAATTCATATCTTTCTCCTGGTTTTACTACACCAACAGAGCCAAACTTACCACTATACTTGTCCGTATATTCATGGCCAGAATCAGCTGTCACAGTATGTGGAGTATCATCGATGTTTTCCCAGATAACTATGTTATCAATTCCAAGTTGTATGTTTACTAGTTTTGGTACAAAATTATCTTGTTGTTCTGGACTTGAAGAACCTTTTATCATGTTTATTATGGTTTCTTCATGTGGGTTAAGAATTTCTTCAGAGATTTTTGGTTTTGCTGTAAGTTCTGGAAGATAATATAACTGATAATACGAAATACCAGCTGCCAAACCAACAATCATTGCTATTATTCCTATACCATATGCATGACTTGATGTTGGTTTACTCAATGAATCTTGGTGGTTTTTAATTGTCTTATAAAGCTATTTGAAAATTTGTAGAAAAAATTAAAGTTTTTTTAGATCTGGGGTTTTATCTTCTAAATCTTCAGGTAAAATAGAAACTGTTTTTATTTCAGGAGTAGTTTCTTTTGAAGTCAGTTTTGGTTCTGGAGATTTTTCTTTTTCTGGAACTTTTGCAGCAGTGCCAGGTGCGACTCCAATTGATTTTGGAATTTCTTTTTCTATTGCAGGGGGCGGAGTTGGAATTTTCTTTGCTTCATTCATTCCATATCTATAAACATGGAATAATCCTGCAAATACAAGAGTTATCACTCCAGTAAGGAAAAGCGAAAAGTTATTCATACCTGACAATGCTGCGTTGTATGCGGCTATGTTAAGATAAACTTGGAATCCTAATAGTGCAATAATTAGCCAGTTTATCCACTTTCCAGACAAATTTATTTGTGCCACTTTTTGTGGGCCTTTAGACGCAGCAAGTTTTGCTTTCCTTTCTGCTTCCTTTGACATCTTTATCATCATGTATGAAAATCCAAATCCAAGTGGCACAAGTAAGACCATTACACTATAGAATAATATCGGATCTATGACGAGTCTTTGTACAAGTGGCATTGCAGTATCTGGCGATATGTAGAATCCCCAGTATGTAGTGACTATGATTTGCGCAATACCAGTAATTCCAAATGCAGTAATTAGTGGTCTGTCTTTCCAAGAGAATTTCTTATACCTGTCAATAAATGGGACAACAAGTAGTGCTAGGATAAACAGTCCAGGCCAGAGTACGCCTGTTACAAACTTGTCATATTGTGTTCTAAGGAATGCGTACAATCCAGTAAGATACCATTCAGGTACAGTGATGCCTGGTGGTACTGTTGGTTCAAACTTGAAACCCATATCAACTGGAAAGACCCCACCTGTGATTAGAATTGCACCAGAAATTGCCATAACCATAGGTACATCAAAGACCAAAAATCTTGGCATGTGAACAGCCATTAATCCAAGCATTACTACAGGAAGAACAAACACATGTTGTGCATAAAATCTTAAAACAAAATCATGAAATCCACTACCAAACATTGCCTCACGTATCGTAGGTCCTGCAATTGGGATCGAATTGGTAAGCGATGCGGCAATACTAATTGCAAGTTCAGCACGTTCACTAAATATGATATCATATCCTGTAAATGCCTCTAGAATAGTTACTGTTCCAAGTATCACTCCTGTGACCCATAAAATTTCGTTTCGTATTTTGTATCTACCACTAAAGTACTGATAATACATGTGCAGAATTGCAAGAAGTACCATTGCGTTTGATGCGTGATAATGAATGTTTCTAATATGAAAACCAAATGGAACATCATTGTTAATTTTCTCTACGCTGTCCCATGCTCTATTCAATATTGGTTCATAATAAAACATCAAAAGTGCACCACTTATTCCTAGAATTATAAAAACGACAAATGTCAGCATGCCAAGAAATCCAAATGGACTTACAAATCTTGCCGGAAATGAAAACTTCGTACCAATGAATACAGTTCTATCTAGTCCATCCCATACCCAGTAAAAGAAGTCTACAAGACCGTTTCTACGACTTAACGAAACGACCATATCCTACAACTCCATTTTCATTGACATTCCATTTTGCGGGAGAAATCCATAAGAATCCATCGGCATCGGCTTCAAGTGTTAATCTAGCAAGAGTGTTTGAGGGAGGAGCTTGAAGGGAAGCTGGTCCTACAAAGGCTGTTCCTGTAAGAGGGTTGTACATGCTTCCGTGGCATGGACATTCACCTCTCTTTCTTCCCTCTTCTGGCCAATATTTCCATAAACACCAAAGATGTAAGCACACCATGCTATAAGCACGAAAAGCATTAACATCTTTTGCATCCCCGCCAAGTTCTGACGGGAGTCTGATAAATTGCCATTTTCTAAATGCCTCTTCATCAAGTACACTGTCTCCCGTTTTTGGATATGTTATAACTTCTGCGTGATTTACTGGATAAGTGTTGATATTGGCATGAGTGTCATCTGGCAGGATCACTTTTGCCTTTTCCAATGAAGAAGTATCTGGATTTGGCATAAAATTTCCCCATGGAACATATGGAGCAAATGCAAGTCCTGTCCCTGCAGCACCCAATAGTTTTAGAAAATCTCGTCTGGATAGTGTACCCTTGGTACTAGAATCCTTCTCAGACATGCAAGCTTTCGTTTTTGAAAAATTGCATATAAACCTTGTTCTAGTGTCGCTTAGAAATTTTGGTTTTCGTAGATATTATTATGGCAACTGTTGCAATTACTATTCCAATGATTATTCCTTGTAGCAAAATAAAGTTTTGATCTAATGCAACTTTTGGATTTTCAAAGAATGGGCTATTGTCTATGTTTACTATCACTTTTTTAGATATTTCGTTTCCTGCCAGATCTTTTGCTAAAATCTGAATGTCATACATTCCATTTTCTATTGTTCTTGTATCAAGCTGTACAAATTTGCTTTCTGAAATTGTACCGTTAGGAAGCATTATTCTAACTCCTCCCCAGTCAGGTAAATTTTGTTCGTATATCTCAACATCTATAGAAATTATGTTTGAGACAACTGATCCATTTGTTGGAGATTTGATAAGAAGCTCTGGTGGTTTATTATCAACTTTGAATTCAGCCTCTTTTTCTGCACGATGTCCAACTGTATCAGTGACAGTCACTTTGAGAGTATGAATGCCATCTGTAAGTAGATTAGACGGAATATGTGACTCTGTACTGATTTCAATTTCATTTCCATCAAGAGAATATCTTATAGTGTCAATATTTTCTTCTATTATTTCTGGTTGAATTTTATGTGTGCTATTGATGAATTCTGGGATCAAGAACAATATTTGTGGATCTTTTTCGTCTGGTAAGATTGTAGAAAACTTTGCAGTTACTGCAATAGGCTCTGCAATAGATTGTCCTCCAAATAAAGTAGAATGCATCAAAACAGAATATGTTCCTGTTTGGTTTATTGGAGCATATAGAACCGTGGATGTATCATCTTTATTTTTTATTGGAAAGAATCCTCCACCTTCACTAAATGGGCTTGTACCAAGCCAATCGCCAGTAGGCCATCCCTGAAAATGACCGAGTACTCCTGGTGGAACATTTGTTTGAACAATTCTTCCTGCAGGATCAATTACAAATACAGAAAGGTTTGTGTCTTTGTTCTCCCATGAAATGTTTAATGCTGCAGAGTTTATTGACTTATCTTGTACATCAAAGTAATACTGCCTCCAATCTCCAGCATTGTACCTATTTGTCATATCAAAAGCACCGCCAATGTATCCATTTCCATATAATGCATCATTTTTCTGAGAACCTTCTATCACAGTTGGAAGATCTTTTCCTGTAATTCTTTTTGTGACAACGTATGAAACAGGCACGTTTACCTCATGAGAAACACCTTGAAATGAGATAAAGCCTTGATAGACCCCAGGTTGAGAATCTTGTGGAACGATAAGTGTTACAACAAGATCAGATGAACTATTTGGTTGTACTTCGATATGATCATAGTTTACCCAGACAGATTCCCAGTTTTCCTTTTTGTAAAAGCTGGTTGTAATTGTATAATCCATGGATGTAGAATTTTTCTTTGTATCACCAATCCAGTATGAATATTTAGTTGGTACCGGATATATACCGATTAACGGAATATTTTTGAATTTTGAATTTGGTTCCGCAATTCTTACCTCTTGTACTGTTCCCCACGATCCACCACGGTTTATCATACCCAGTTCGTCATATGTTACTTTGGTATCATTATTTTTGTCATGCCAATCATATAGATATACTGACGAAATCTTCATGTCGTTAGCGTAGATCTTTTCAGTTTTATTCATGAAATTATCAAATGGAAAATTCACATTTATGATCATTAATGATGCATCGTTTGGTATTGGTTTCTTTTTATCAAAGAATGCTTTCATATCTTTTTCTTTTACGATATTTTCAAGAGGAATGTAATTAGGTCTGAATGTACCTGATTTATTTAGGAGCGGATCTTGTAATCTGACTTCAGTTGTATTGTTGTATTTATATTGTTTAACAAGTTCTAGAATTTGCGGCTTTATTGATATGTCAAGAGTTCTGTTTGTTGGATTTTCTATAGTAAAGGTTGCAAAAGTTCTCTCGTTAGGATAGAGTCTACCACCAAACCAAGGAGTCATAGGAATGGATGTATCGTTTAAACGAAAATTTTCTATTCCGAAAGTGGATGAATTTGTTGTCTTCATTGGAACGTCAAGAATTTTTTTTATGTTAATATATGAGGCATTGTTGTATACAATAAAGGTACTGCTTTTTCCTTTGACAAAGTTTACTGCATTTTCTACATTTACAATTCCCGTTCCTTGCGTGAATGGATCATTTTCTAGATCAGTGGCAGTTGACATTAAAATATTTTTGAGTTTGAATGGATCATATTCTTTGTTTTGTTGTTTCATACTTTCCATCAGTATTGCAGCAGAGCCAGAAACAAGTGGTCCTGCCATACTTGTTCCTCCAAACATTGTAAATGGATCGGTTGCGTTTTTGATCTTTTTTGTAATAGTTGAAGGTGTAAAGCTATATGCACCAATACTCATCAGATCTGGTTTTGGATCTCCTATTATTCCAGGACCTTTACTTGAAAAATCTGCTACTTCATTTGATGACGTTGTAGTATTTCCAAATCTTGGTTGATTCTTAAATGATCCGTATCCAACATAGACATTGTTAGTTGTTGCTCCTACACTAATACCGAATGGGGCTACATTTGGTAATCCCATAGTTCCATATCCATGGCCTGCATTTCCAGCACTGCTAACAATGAGTACTCCAGGGTAATTCTCATCAATAGAACCTGGGACAGTAAGAGAACTCAGAATAAGTGACAAAACATCAAGACCGGGTACTGACTGCAAAGTTGGAAAATTAGAAATTCCCCAACTGTTTGATATTATATCAACTCTAGGTGTTCCTTCAAATATCCAATGATTATTTTCCTGATGAAAGCCGGATGCCCATAACCAAGCGTATACTGCATCACCAAACCATAATGCTTTTATGGGAACAATTTTTGCTCCAGGTGCTACTCCTTTTAGCGAATATTTCGTTGAATTACCATAAATATCATATTTTTCAATTCCTTTCGATGTTATAGATGCAGCACTTGATGTACCATGACCTAGAAAATCATACATCACGCCAAAGTAATTTCCTTCTGGATCAATTGGAAATAACAATGTACCATTTGTTGCACGGATTTTTGGTTCAATAAGAGATGGTTTTTTTATAACACCATAAATATCGAGTACTCGGGCACCTAAAGTTCCTGTACTATAATCAAACTTACCATCCTTGTCAGAATCATATAAGAAAAATTCTTTCCCATTCCCCAAAGTAATTGGATTTTCATCAGTAAAATCAAAATCATATTTTGTAGGTTTGCTATCTTTTACTTCAAAACGGGTGAAATCAATCCAAGAGGTAGACATGTCAGGTACCACAGTATCATAGATACCTGCAATTTTAGAATCCAAAACAAGTACTGGAACAAGCTGTAATCGTGCAAATGTGCCTTGTAACGTCCCTTGATAAATTACACCCAGGTGGTATATTCCACTTTTTGAAACAAGATAATCTCTATTATTTTTGCCAATTTTCATATCGTTTGATATTGTACCATTAAGAACTGGCGCTCCGCCGCTGGGAAAGAGTGAGTTAAAGACTAAAACCGAAGTACCGTTACCCTTTTTTGCAAGATTTAGAAACACTCCATCTGAATTTACATATACTGAAGAAGTGATATTTTTTGGAATTGGTTTTGTATAATTTGCGATCACACCTTTAGCATTTATGTTTGCAATAAACGTGGCATTTGTCAGAACTAGACCTTGTCCATCTGCATCAACCATTATAGGATGATTGTTATGGTCACGTGCAAGCGATTCTTGAATATCAGGATTTGAAAAATCGGTTCCTGTATCTACTATACCTATTGTTATTCCCTTACCGTCGTAACCATATTTTCTAAAAACTTCATCAGAACCTGTAATAGGACCAATTCTTGATGCTTCTAATACAGTATTATTGTCTTGTGATTGTGGAATAGAATCAAACTCTAGTTGAAAATCTTCAATTACTTTGTATCCTTTTGATTGAAGATTAGATACATCGTTTAGATAGAAGGTTCCAACTGAAAAAAATCCTTTTTCAGAACTTATTCCATATACTAGATTTTCTGCAGTTGATCTAACATCCGAAATAGAACCAGAGCCAAAGACAATGTATCTCTTGATTTGATTTGTAACAACAGGAGAAGATATTTTGATAATATCTGAATTTTCAAGATTCAATTGAGGTGGCGATTGTGCTAGATCGACGTCATAGAATCCATAGGAGATCTTTGCAAACGCTGATACTAGCAATATGAGAATTAAAAAAAATGCCAATTTTGGCATGGTACAGAAATCCATTCTTTGTCTATTATAGCTATCTTCGTCTAGCAAGAATTGTTATTTGTAAAGCAATGATCACTGCGATTAATGCCACAATTGGTAGAAACAACGAATTAAATTGTCCAGATGCTTCTTCTATGTTCTTTACTGAACCAGAAATTAATTTAACGCTATTATCGATGTTTTTATTAGTTTCGACTAGAGAGACTTGGCTTTTTTCAAGTGTTGACCCAAATTCTTTGGTTTCATTTTTTAGTTTGTTTAATTCTTCAGATGTAGAATGGAGTATAGAGTTTAGTTGTAAAATTTGATTAGATATCCCTTCTATGTCCTGTTTTAAAACAACAGTTGCAGCGGAACCATGAGACACTGTTCCTTGATTGAACGAAACTATGTGAAATACGTATGTTCCTTCCTGAGTTGGAGTATAATCGGCATAATAGATTCCCTGATGAAGTGTTTTAAAAGAAATGGCCAAACTTGTGACTTCGCCTGTTGGCAAATGGACATGTGATGTTCCTAAAAGTTTTTCAGGAGAACCGGCTACTAATGCTCCATCACTAGTAGTTTGTACAAATATTCTAATAGGAGCATTTACGGCTGCTGTCAGTGGTGCAAAAACGAGTGTGTTTACAGTTCTTTGTATTGGAACTTCAACAAGCTCAGATGATGGAGCAAATTTTACGTCGACTTTTTGTGAGAATCCTACTTCTTTATTAGAGATTACTTCTACAGTGTATGTCCCATAGGGAAATGTGGTAGAGGGACTAGGCCAATTAATTAATATGTGCAGAAATTCGCCTTTTTCGTCAGCTGCAATTTGATCAAATTTTGCAATTGTACCATCTGGAGCAAACAATCTGATAATCAAACCATCATTAGGAAGTGCTTTTCCATAAACAAGTAATGGTTGTCCATCAGAATACACCTTGTTATCAGTAAATAGTTGAAGAGATTCTGCATCTGCAACAGATAAATTAATTGATAATATTAAAAGAAATAATAGTATTGCTTTTTTTTTCAATTCAATCATGATGGTAATCTCCTATAGATATTGGTTCTGGTAAAGAAAGTGGTGCAGATTAATCCTGAACATATCTTTCTATATCCATTGAATTTATAGCGGCCAATGAATAGTTGTTTTGTTCTTTTTTTAATATTGTAAGAGAGGCATTTCGTATTATTAGTTCGTATAGGGATTCTGGTTTTAGATGTAAAATTGTAGAAATCATAGCTTTTATCGGATCCATATGTGTTACAAGTAAGACATTTTGTCCTTTGTGTTCTTTTGAACAATAGTTTACTATATCTAATACTCTTTTTTTAACATTGGAAAATGGTTCTACTCCATTCTGCTCAATGATTGGGTTATCTTGATAGAATTTTAGAAACACGTTACCATATTTAGCAAACATGTCTTCATAAAACATGCCTGAAAACATTCCCATTTCAATCTCTGTCAGTCTAGAATCGGTTTTAATATCTAAATTAAGGCTTTTTGCAGCCAATTTAGCGGTGCTTAATGCTCTTTCAATAGGACTGGAATAAATAGCTGAGATTTCGAGAGGTTTTAAGAATTTAGCAATCTTTTCTGCTTGTTGAAGACCTGTTTGTGTGAGTGGAAAACCCTCTTTACGTCCAGCGAGAATTCGTTTCACATTATTCTTTGCTTGCGCATGACGTAGAAAAATTATCAAAGACAAGAATATTTCTGATTTTAAAGAAGAGATAATAATAACATTACCAGCGTTTGTTTTATGAAAATAGGAATTATAGGTGGAACGGGTGGAATGGGAAAAGGTTTTGCCTTAAGATGGTGTGTAAACCATGATATTTTGATTGGCTCGCGAGATGCAATAAAGGCAGCTCAGTCAGCTCTTGAATACACAAAAAATGCCACTGAACTTTATGGTTCTGTAAAAGGTAAGATAACGGGAAACGATAATGTTTCCATAGCTAAAGAAAGTGACGTTTTGGTTTTATCAATCCCATATGAAAACATAGATTCAACTTGTCCTGCCATACTTTCTAACACAAATAACAATTGTATTGTGATTTCTCCAATAGTGCCTATGACAAAAACCAATTCAGGGTTTGAATTCATTTCTTTTATTGAAAAAAAACCCTCTGCTTTTGAAATGGTACAAAAACACATGAAGGATAAAACAAAGCTTGTTGCTGCATTTCATACAGTGTCAGAAAAAAAACTAGTAGATCCTAATCTTGTCTTGGATTCTGACATATTCATCTGCGGGGATGATCAAAAAGCAATTGAAATAGTCAGCGAATTAGTTAAAGAAATGAAGAATCTAAGACCGCTCATTCTTGGTCCTGGCTCACTTTCATATTTAGCGGAGGTTGCAACACCGATACTTTTGAACGCAATGATAAAAAACAAGATGAAGAATCCAGGAATAAAAATAGTTTAAAATCTACAAAATTCAGAATGACAACATGAAAATGATCAATCGCCGTGGGCGTAATTGGTTTACTGCTATGGGTGTTCTGTTTATTGTAGTTGCCGCTATAGTAATTTTCCGAAATTTGCTTATCTGGGGACCAGAATTTGTATGGGACTTTTTCATATCTAATGAAATTACAAATGAAAAGATATCTGCAGGAATGATTTTCTTTGGTGGTTTTTTGTTATATCTAGGATTTAGGAAGACGATAGATGAGACAAGATAAATTTTTAAAATCCCAGAAGATCCTAAGACTCGCCACTATAGACAATAGAGGCATGCCGCATATTGTTCCTGTATGGTATTTGTACAAAGACGGTATTTTTTATGTTGGAACTAACACTTCTACAAAGAAAGCAAAGAATGTAAAGAAAAATCCTAAAGTTAGTTTTTGCGTGGATGCAGGAATCCGTTCACCAATATTTGGAGTGATGGGAAGAGGAGTTGCCAAGTTAATTTTTAATAAGAAAATCGTTTCAAGTATGACCAAGAAGATTTTATTAAGATACTTTAGTAGTTTGAACAATAATTCTGCGCAAGAACTTCTTGCCCAGACAGATTGTATCATAAAGATTACACCTAGAAAAATCACAGTTTGGGAGTTTTAAGCCATAAATTCTTCAATTTTGTCAAGCGCTGGTTCTAATACACTAATTTCAGGTAAAAAGACCATCCTAAAATGCCCACTGCCGTATTGGGTTCCAAAACCTGAACCATGTACAGTCAAGATACCTTTTGATTTTAAAAGATCTATAACAAATTCTTTATCAGATGAATATTTTGTACTCTTGATCTTAGGGAATGCATAGAAAGCACCCTTTGGAACTGAGCAGCTAAGTCCATTCATCGCATTTAGTCTTTTTATTACATAATCTCTTCTCTTTTTTAATTGAGAAACAAATTCTGAAATATAATTTTGCGGACCAACAAGTGATTCCAATGCAGCGTGTTGAACTGGTAAATTGGATGCAATTCTAACTCTGGCAAGCTTTGGTATGTTTTCACGAAGGAGCTCAAGTCTTTTTGATGCGTTAAATGCGATATAACCAATTCGCCATCCAGACATAAGATGTACCTTTGAAAAACCATTTACTAGTATGACAGGAGAATCACCACTGACTCTACCTATTCCAACAAACTTTTCATCAAAAACTATCTGATCATATATTTCATCACAGATTATGTATAGATCATGTTCAACTGCAATGTTTACTAGATCTCTTAATGATTTTTCATTAAAGACTGCACCCGTCGGATTGTTTGGACTGATGAGACATATAGCTACAGTTTTTGCGGTGATTTTTGATTTTATGTCGTCAAGATCTGGTGTGGAGTTGCTTAGATCCACTGAAAATTCTATTGGAACCCCTCCAAATAATCTGACATATGAAGCATATGGTGGATAATATGGGCCTGGAATCAGAACTTCATCGCCAGCTTCTACTATTGACGCCATCAACATCTCAAGTCCTTCTGAGACTCCGTTTGTTACTATGATGTCATCTTCTGAAACAGAAAGACCTTTTGCTTTTTCTTTTTGTGCAATCGCATTCCTAAGTTCTGGTAATCCTTCCGATGCAGCATAATAATTCTGTCCTGCTTTAACAGCGTTAATGAATGCGTCTTTGACATTTTCTGGAGGTTGAAATCCGTACTGTACAGGATCACCAATGTTAAGATACGTTATCCTCTGACCTTCTTTTTCCAGTTTTCTTGCCACTAGTGCAATATCACGTATAGCATATTCCACACCTGCAACTCTTTTTGATATTTTCAATTATCTAGACAGATATTTAGCCCCGTTAAATTCTTACTTGATCGGACCCGTTGCATAGCCAGGATAGTGCGGGTGGCTTCGGACCACCAGGTCGAGGGTTCGAATCCCTCCGGGCCCTTTTTGATTGTTCTAGCTTTCATAGATTACATAGTTTTGAATTTAAGACAGTAAAAAATACTATGAGTATGAAGATTTATTCGCCTTTTAAAATTGGGGTATTTTTGATAATTATTGCTTCAATATGGATAGCAATTGTGTTTTCAAGTAGTGAAAAAACATCCTTCAGTACTAATTTAGAATCAAAAGAGTCTACTAGCTTAGAATTAGATTTGAATAAAAATGGAATTGGGTTTTACATACTTACAATTCCAAACTATTCAAAGCATATTCTATTTGTACAGATATCAGATTCTAATGGGAATGTGATTGCAGATAAAAAAATAGCAACAAAGATGTCAGTGAATTATTTCAAGTTTTCACATAGTGGAAGATATACTATGGAAATAACAAATATTTCAGAAGGATCTGTAAAAATTCAGGCAGATTTTGGCGATACGAAAGCGTATGAGCTTCTAATTCCTGTACTTATTTCGTTTTTTGGAGCGGGATTTCTCATATTCTCAGGATACAAAAAATTGAGCAGTCAAAGCACTGCACAGCCAGAAGAGAACGCTTCATAGACTGGTAGGCATAATGCAACAGGGGCAAAAAGTAAAATAAAATTGAAACCAAGCCATGTTGACGAAAGAAGTATAGAAAGTATAGCGAGTTTTATGATTATCTTCCGTCGTGTTTTGGTATCATTTGACAACAAGAGAAATCCACCTATCGCGCTCAATAATAAACCTGTTTCAAGCACAAGGTGTGAAATAGTTACTAAGCCATCCACACCATAAGTTTCATGTGAGATCGAATCTGCATAACCTGCAATAATTTGTAATGATGTTCCTATAATGATAATTTTTAGACCTTTTTTAATTGATGAATTTTGTGAGTTTATGTTCAAAATAAGCGAACTTAAAATTGCAGAGAATGTAATCATTCCAACACCTGTATACACTGCAATATGTTGAATTGTCCAAAATAGCTCAGGTTCACGCATAAGGTGTGATGTTGCATCCCATATGCCAGCTAATAGCTCAACAACAGTTCCTAATACTACAAGAATAGAAATTAAGTTGATTATAGACTTCCTATTAGAAATTAGCGTGTTTGAAAATGCATTTGAAAGTTTCATCAAAATAAAATTGATTGTACAACATTATATAGAGTGTTGTCTTGGAAAGTTTAGCTCTGGCTTTCTTGAGCCCGCACATATGCGATAGCTTTTTTCATTTCCAGTGCACGCTCAAACAAGATCCTTCGTACTTCTATCAATTCGGATGCAGTCATACTTCGCTTTTGTGATTCAAAAAATAATTCTGCAAATCCTCCTGTTACATATCCAACAAATATTCCAAAGGCTACTTCGATATCATCCTTAGTAAGTGGTTTTAAGTCATATGCCATATTTCTCATCTGTTGAGGGTTTAACATTAAATTGTCTATTAGTTGCTGAAGTGTATCCTTTAGTTCTATGGTAAGCACCATGATTTTTGTGTGCATCAATTACAAAAGAACCTTATCAGATCAGATCATATGACAAAATTTCGATCTTTTTTGACTGGTGTAATAACTATTATACCTCATGAGAGAAGAGACTTTATGAGTCCTGGAATAGGCCTGATGAAAAGAAGACTCCCAACAGAGAAAGAAGCTGTTCCTTTAGCTATCTCCGGAATAATAAAACAATATGGTATTACAGCAGATCAGGTTAAGACGCTTGAAACAAAATATGATGAAGATGGAGGAGATTGGTATGTCGCCCTTGGTTTTAATGAAAAAAAAGCTATTGTTAAAATGGATTCTGTACAGGGAACAATAATAGAAATTAAAGAAATTTAGTAAGAATGTTGGATTTTATCTCTTAAACTGGACATTAGATACTTCGAATTCACCAATGATAACTAGTCCACCGTCATGTAGCTGCTGAATAAGCTGTATCACTTCTTTTTCCACCTGACCTCTTTGAAGGCCAGTCATTTGTGCAAATGCATCCACAAGATCGGTTATTCTTCGTTGTCCATTACACAATTTCCAAAAATCAATGATTGCTTGGTTTACCATAAATCCCTGTTCATGTTCATTCATCAGTATCAATGAACCATCTTCTTGTTTTACAACAGAACCTACTCCTTGTGGCATTGCAATTTCATAATTTATTGGTGTAATTGTTTTTTGTTTTCCATAGTTTATCAGCTTCTTGCCTGCTTCAGACATTTTTTCTGGAGTCCAAACAGGCTCCCAAACTATTTCAACATTAACTCCATTTACTCCAGGAACTTTGTTAACGTATCTTTTTACATCACTGACTAATGTATCATGTAAGGGACAACCGCGTGTTGTCATAGTCATTTTAATATCTACTTTATTATCAGCACTTACATTAACCCCATAAATTAATCCCATATCTACAACATTGATTGGAATTTCAGGATCCATACATTGTTTTAAAGAGTCTAGAATTTGTTGTGAAGTTACTGTACTCATAAAATGAGTTCATTCAGGTATGAAATAAATACCTTACAGCCTTGACTTGAATAATTTTTTAATGGATTCTTCAAAAGGCTGTTTTACAACTCCTGCTTCTGTGATGATTCCTGTGATTAGCTCAGGAGGAGTCATGTCAAAAGATGGGTTTATGACACCTATATTATCAGGGGCAGTTTTTTTATCTCCTATTTGTGTTACCTCCGTTGCTTTTCTTTGTTCAATGATTACATCCTCAGGATTACTTTTTAGATCAAAAGTGGAGAGAGGAGCAGCTACATAGAATGGTATCTTATGTTGTTTTGCCATCATAGCTACTTGATATGTTCCTATTTTGTTGTATACATGACCAGTGCGCAAAATCCTGTCTGCGCCTACTATTACTTTGTTTACCAAACCCTTGAGCATTGCATATCCTACTGCGGTATCTGGAATCAAGCTAACGTCTATACCATCATGTTTCAGTTCAAAGGCAGTAAGTCGAGAACCTTGCATTACTGGTCTTGTTTCAGTGGCTATTACTTTGATCTTTTTGCCACTTTCTTTTGTTGCACGTATAACTCCTAATGCCGTACCGTATCCAACCGTAGCAAGTGCACCAGCATTACAATGAGTCATTATTGTATCATTGTTTTCAAATAACGCTGCACCATGTTTTCCCATCTTCATATTAGTTTCAATATCTTCTTCTGCCATTTTTTTGGCGGTTCTAATTATTGATTCTTTTATTTCAGAAACATCATTGGATTTATTTGCAACTTTCATTATTTTATCAAGACCCCATGCAAGATTTATCGCAGTAGGTCGAGTTTCAAAGAGAATCTTTCTTGCCTTTTCAAGATCTTCTAATAATTTTTTCCTTGTTTTTGCTTTGCTTTGTAGTGCAGCTAGAGCTAATCCAAAAGCACCAGATACCCCTATAGCTGGTGCACCTCTAACCACAAGGGTTTTGATTGCATTTGCTACATCTTTGTAGTCAGTGTATTTTACAAAGACAAGCTTGTTTGGTAATTTTGTTTGGTCTATCATAACAACAGTATTATTTTTCCATTCAACCGTTCTCAAACTAGAATGAATTTTTGTTGAGAGTTTTGCCAATTTTGTGTTATCTGTTTTATATCCTATATTTATAATGATAACAACATCAAATAGTCATCTCATCCCAACAGTCAGAAGAATGGAATTTTTGAAATTATCCCTGTTCAAGATATTTCTTCCATCAAAAATTAATAATGGTTTTCTTGCTTTTACAAAAGATTTGCTATTTAGTTTAGAATACATTTTATGATCAGACGAGATAAAGACGAGAGCGGCCTTGTCAACTACAGAATTCAAATCTGAAGATAGCTCTACAGTTGAGGGAAGTAGATCATCTTCCATAATGAAAGGATCATGAACTGCTACCTTGCACTCTTTTTTCAGAAATTCTCTAACAACAGTATAAGTTGGAGATAGTCGGGAATCTGAAACTTCGCCTCTGAATCCTAAACCTAGTACAGCTATCTTGATTCCCTTTGGTTTTATTTTGTGTTTAGCAAGTAGGTTTAAAGAATCACTTACACATTTTTTTGGCATGGAATCATTTGTTTTTCTTGCAAATTCTACCATTTTGAGATGTTTCCCTAATTTTGAAGCTGCCTCAATAACCATTCGTGGATAGACAGGTATGCATAATCCACCTACACCAGTTCCTGGATTATGTAGATGGCAGAATGGTTGGGAGTTTGCTGCTTTTTTTGCTTCCCAATAGTTTACTCCTGTTTTTTCGCAAAAATTTGCAAGCTCATTTGACAATGCAATATTAACATCTCGATATACTCCTTCGAATAGTTTTTCAGCCTCTGCATTTGCTAATGATGACATCGTCAAAACTTCTTTTTTTGAAATTAATTTTAATAACTCCTCTCCAAATTCAAGGCTCTTTTTTCCTAATCCTGAAACTATTGCTGGATAGTTGAATTCAATATCTTGTAACGCTCTACCTTCGTAGATTCTTTCAGGATTGTATATGAAGTAAAAATCTCGTTCTCCTTTTAATTTACTGTATTTTTCAAGAATTGGTAAGACTATGTTTTCAGCAGTGCCAGGTGGAATCGATGGTGAGATCATGACTGCATCTCCCTTTTTGAGGCCTTTAGCTATGTTTTCACTTACAGAGATCAGGGCATTTAGATTTATTTTATTATTTTTAAGACTAACAGGAACTGCTACAATTTTGATATCGGAAAGTCTGGTAGCTGTTACACCATTTGTTGTCAAAGAAAGTGTGTCTTTTTTCAGAGCTTTTGTGAATGTTTCAGAGACAAATGGTTCATTTTTATGAGATATTCCTGATTTTATCTCTGATAGTAATTTTTTAGAAATATCAACACCTATAACTTTAGCTCCCGCTCTAAGCCACGCTGCTGCTAATGGCCCACCTACGTTTCCTAATCCATATACTGAAAATGTTTTTTTATGATTTAATATTAAGGATCTTAAATTCTTGTGATCAGACAATTAGCAATTTGTGTTAGGTACTGCTAATTTAATTTAATGTTAAATAGTGAGTGAAACTAAAAATGACAATATCAAACACTTACAAATATGACTAAAAATATGGATATACAAAGTGATTTTTGGAATATTCAGGCAGCGAGAGGTGTTTATACGATAAATCATTTTAAAAACAGAGAAAAAATAGGTGTCAAAGGTAATGAATGGGTCCGATAAATTAGGAACTTATTACATAATAATAACATGCAGAAACTCTGAGGACAAAATTAAAGATGCCATAAATTCATTAAAAAAACAAACCATACAACCAGAATATGTCGTAGTGATAGATGATGGATCAAAAGATAAAACTGGTGAAATTTTAAAAGATGCCCAAAAAGAATGGGGTAAATTGTACATAATTACAAATCCCGATTTAGGATATAATATAGGCAGAGTAGTAAGTAATTGGAATAAAGCAATAAATCTTGTAAATGAATTAAATTTTATAAAAACTGATTATCATATGTTAAGTACAGATGATACTATATACGAAGATCATTATGTTGAAAAAATAATAAGACGTATGGAACAAAACAAAAATCTTGCAATCGTATCTGGAACATATGATGACAATACATATGTTACACCGCATGGTGCAGGGAGACTCGTTAGAAATTCATTTTTCAATAAATGTGGAGGAGTATACCCAGAGAAAATGGGTTATGAATCTGCAATTTTACATATGGCAACACAACATGGTTACACCTATGAAATTTTAAATGAAGCAAGGTTTGTTCACACAAGAGAGCTTGGAACAAATCACCATTTTTACGAATTTGGTGCGAGCATGCGTACATTGGGATATAATCCAGTTTTTGTATTTGGAAGATTCTGTGTTTATTTCATTAAAGGAAAACCTATTGGAAGAATGGGTGCGATATACATGCTGTATCATTATTTAAAATATAAACCAAAGAAAGATGGCTATGACAGTATGTATGACAAAAAATTTAGAGATTTTATTAGATCAACACAAAAAGGCAGAATGATAAGAATGATAGGAAAAATTACAGGTTGGTAATTTCTTATTAAATCCAAATTTTGTATTTTAACATAAAGTTCAATCGGGATTACAAATATTATTAATCAGAATATTCAACCAGATTTATCAAAATCTGGATTTAATTCATGATTTAAAAAATGTTCCTTCTTATGCTTTTTTAGAATCAATTCTAAATATTTCAATACCTCTTCATTTTCTTCCTTAGTTGTTTTTCCTTGTAACAAACGAATTAGATACCTGTTTTGCCAAGCCCATATCCAATTTTCTTGGAGCATTGCTTCATTCTCAACTGTGTATTGGTTACGTCTGTGCCAATAGCCAATAATAATTGCAGCTGGAATGTATAATGCTAGAAAGGCCAATGTAAAAGTAGCAAGGTTTGTAAATACTGTATGAAGCTCAGGAATATCTTTTATTGCAAAGTTGTATGCTATTAAAATAAAATTCGCAAAGCTCATGATGAAGGCAAGATAAGAACCATGACCATTTCTGAAATCTAACCATCGCCTGCGAAGAAAATTGGCAATCATTTATTGCAATTTGTAGTGGACTTCCTATTAATTTAGATTGTCATCTATAAAAACTCGTTCTGTTAATTAGCGTGCAAGTTCTTTCTTGATTTGAACTAATTTCAATTTATTATAACTAATGTAACTGTCATGTCATATTCATCTAGAGTTTTTTTATTTTTTTCATTGTTTTACTGATAAATAATCTGTACCAAATTTCTAAAGAAAGAATTCCTAACATTTTGCTGATGTAACGTACGTTAGATTCTAAATTATCTTGTTGCAATTTTTCATGTACCGTGTTTAACCATTCTTCATTAATTATCTTATTTTTTACTACTTCAGATTCTGAGTTTACATACGTATTAACGATCTCTTTAGCGTTCTTTTGCCATAAAGAACACAAGTCAATGGTAAATCCCTTTTTAATGGGTTGAATTTTTTCAAAGCCTTTTTGTCTTTTGAGAATTGAGTGCAATGGGGTTTTACCTTTGATTTTTTTAGGATCATATTTTACATTCCACGGTATATGGGTTGCAAATTTTATCATTTTATCAGTTAGAAAGATTGATTTGATATCTAGTTCCAGATTTTTTCCAAACGCATTGTTGGTTGGGATCCAATCATAAAGCAGTTTTCCATTAAAATCAGCAAGAAAAACTTGATCTAGAGGCTCCAGACTATTATTAAAATATGGTTTTAGAATTTTGTATATTTTCTCCCATGAAAACTTTATTTTAGAACCAAACATCTTATGTTGATCTGGAACCCAATCACGTTCATGACATGAAAGATATAATTTTGCTTTATTCTTCCAATTTGCTTTTTTTGGTAAATGTGAGAGGAACTTTTTGTATCTAAAAGTATAGCCGCCAAACAATTCATCACCGCCATCACCGGAATAAAAGATACTTGATTGTTTCCTAGCTTCGGCCATCGGATAGTATTGATATAAGTTCCATCTTGGTTCTTTTACTATGTAAATCAATTTTGGTAATTCATTTAGGATGTCATCTTTTATTATGCTATGAAAATTACAATCATAAATTCTAGATATTTCCTTTGCTCTTTGAATTTCGTCATCTGTATCCATGAAACCCATGCTAAAGCACTCGATCTTTATTTCAGGAAGGACTGATCTTATTATGGCCAGAGTCAGTCCAGAATCTACTCCCCCACTAAGGGAGAGTGAAATACGTCTAGTTCCAGATTTTTCCTTCATTATTAATAGATCTTCTTTTACAATATCCTTAATTTTCGATTCAATATCATCAATCCGAGTGGGAATAAAATCTTTGTAAGATAATGGCTTCATTATGGAAACTTTTTCAGGGTCGTACCTAAGTGTTAGAATTTTTGAAATAGAATTATAATTAATTTTTGGTTGTACCGTATTAAAAAAAAATTATTTTGAATATAAAAGTGATGGCATTAACAAACATTTCCTACATAGAAAGCTGATAAGTGAATTGATTTACATTAAAGATTGAGATGCCTCATGAAACATTTGGCTTTTTGCACAGCCTGCAGCAAGTTCATCTCCTGATCCTCGCCTCATGATTCCTCGATACAAACCATCTTCTAATTTTGCTCCCACTCTTTGTTCCCATTCCTCGACTGTAGTAGAGTATTTCTTTTGGATTCTGTCTCT
Source organism: Nitrosopumilaceae archaeon (assembly GCA_035457865.1). GTDB lineage: Archaea > Thermoproteota > Nitrososphaeria > Nitrososphaerales > Nitrosopumilaceae > UBA8516. The sequence continues at coordinate 89 of DATIAR010000003.1, read as the reverse complement.
GTACCATTCAGGTATTACATTAAAAGCACAGAATGGAATTATTCTAAGATCCGGCGTTACATAGTGAATATCACACCTTTGTAATCTTT
>DATIAR010000002.1:0-6890 GCA_035457865.1 Nitrosopumilaceae archaeon | reverse complement strand
ACCGGTTCCTCCAGTACCTCCAGTTGATCCAGTTCCTCCGGTGCTACCAGTTCCTCCGGTTCCTCCGGTGCTACCAGTTCCTCCAGTTCCACCGGTTCCTCCAGTTCCACCAGTTCCTCCAGTTCCACCAGTTCCTCCAGTGCTACCAGTTCCTCCAGTTCCACCAGTTCCTCCAGTTCCTCCGGTTCCACCACCTCCACCATTACATTCACCTAAAGTATCTCCATGACGGAAATGCGAGGGAAGTGCTGAAATATCAATTGTAATTGTATGTTCATTTTCCGGATTCCCTGGTGGGATATGACAAATAGTTACCTTGTCCAAGATAGAAATAGTATTTTGTTTTTCGGAGGATGTGGATTGAGCAAATGCCAAATTCGTGTAATCAAAATTATAACCACTAGCGAGTAATATGGCAGCAAGAAAAATACTTGAGAGTATTCTAAAATCACCATTAAACATATTTTCCATTGATTCTGCTATTCCCACGGTAAAAAAGTACTACGAGAAAAGCCTATAAAAGTAGATCTTCCCACTTTTGGTACTTCATGAACCTAAAAGACGCATTTTAGATTTTAAAACTAAATTGGTTAAATATTATTTTTTCATAGAATCAAGCGAGAAATAAAGATAACAAAAAAGAATCAAGCATAGATTAAACAAAAATAAAATTTGTAAGTAGTTTTGTAGCTACGATAAAACCTTCATAACAGATTATAAAAAATAGTGGGCGATTAAATCTTTTTTGATTTAACCTGTCTGGTATACTCTAAATTGCACTTTGGCTTGACCATCTGCATCTACATCCCAGATGATGTCTTCTAGTGATGCATCAAATAGTTCGGAAGGAACTACTTTGAAAAGAGATTTTCCACCTTCTCTACTAATTGAAAAGGTTCCAACCTCACAAAGGTCTCCATCTCCATCATAAGCTGAAATGTAATCAGCACAGATGCCAATGCCTGTTCCTGGTTTGCCATGTGCAATTGCATATACAATAAAGGTTCCAGTTCCATCTACTTCAAGATCCGCACGTCTATCAGAAGTTGCGTTACAGTCTGTAACATTCCATTCATCTCCCTCATAGATTCTCACTTGAGACGAAGAATCGTTTGCGTCAACAAAGATTCTGTCGCCATCTCCACAACCACCCTCGTAGTTGTTTGGTCTTGCAATCATATTGAATTGATAGACCTTGGTATTTCCTGGTTCTGGCTGTGGGACAGCAAGTGCAGATGTTGTGAAACCAATCATTCCAACAATAGCAAACATTGCTACTGAAAGGAAGAGTGTTTTTGCATTCATTGTGATTTCCATTTTTGGAAATGACTAATATGGTTTGAGATGCAAACTGCGTCAAGTTGCGTCATTTTTTCTATATGGAAAAAAACAACTAGGGATATTGGTAGGAACTGGGTTGATGTTTATCTAATTACCAAATAATCAAACTAAATAAAAAAAATTTAGTGGTGATGCATTTGCATCAGACCATCTTTTTGTTGTTCGCGCTTCATTGCCCAGTACATGATTGGATATGACGCAAGAAAACCTGCAGGAAGTATTATTCCAAGTCCTATCCAAAATATTGCATCAATCATAGTGGCATGCATAAAGCCTGGAATCACAAAGACTAGGGAGTTTTCTGCAAACTCCATCGATGCAATGCTTGCGGTATCGCCCAATATAGTCACCTTTGCTGCCTGTCTTAGTGACATTGTCTTAAGCATTGGTATCAATGTAAAGGCATATCCTGTTGTAAACGCAAGTGCTACTGCTAAAATCATTGTGGATGTGAGATTCCAGCCAAGTAGGAAACCTATTGCGGCTCCAATGCCCTCACCAATATTGCATCCAAGCAAACACCTTAAGGTGTGCTTTATTGTTTGTCTGCGTAGGCTCTGTCTGTGATGCGCGTGTGTTGGATTTTGTTGCATACTGGAATACTATAAGCGCATTTATTTAGTTACAGAACTTTACAATTGTAAAATTACGTTAATTGCATATAATTCTTAGAGTTTACAATTGTAAGGTAACCAATTGTTTAGTGATTTCCCATAACCTATATTGCTTAGTTGATGTTGGTATTTGTAATGACTAGTGAGGACGAGATTCTCGATGAACTAAGAAAGATTCGGGAGGCTCTCACACCCAAACCAACCCCGCCTGAACCAAAGCCTGTGGGGTTGATTGCAGAATTCAAGGATTTCATTGGAAAAGCTGGGGTGTTAGGACTAGCTGTAGGCTTTATCTTTGGTGTAGCAATTGGTAAAGTGGTTTCAGCACTAGTTGCAGATCTCATCATGCCTATACCAGGAGCATTGGTGCCAGGAGGAGACTGGAGAACAGCTGTGATTTCCATACCCATAGGAAGTGGAATGAATTTTGGAGTAGGTGATTTTGTGGGAGCAGTAATTGATTTTCTAATCATCACAGTAGTGATATTCATTATTGTAAAGTATGCAAAAAAAGCTGGAATAAAATAAATCCTAAATTTTAATCCAAATACTTGATAATCTGTCCGCTGCCTTCAAGCTTGATTTGGTTTATCTCGTTTTTGAGGTCGCCAAGATCGTTTATCTTCATTAGATTTGATGTCACAGTATACAATGAATCGTCGATGTAAAACGTTCTGGTACCATATGAATAATCATAAGGTGAACCACTGGAGTGCTCTATGGTTCCTTTCAAGCTAAAACCTTCTACTGGATCCACTCCAAATATGTAAAAGCCCTTCCAGTTGTTTTGTGGAAATGGATGCGGCGGAATTATTTTTTCTGGAATTTCAACTCCTGGTTCTGTAGAATCTGAATCAATTTGTCCTTCTTCAAGTATAATTGGTCCGCCCCAATACTGCTGGAATACAGGAATGGATAGAATATTTTTTTCCTTGTCAAAAAGCAAGGCCTTGGGATCACTTAAGATCTCAGACTCGGTTCCTGGTCCGCCAATGAGATATGTATCCACAGCGACAGGCTTTGCCACATTTGAGACATCAAATAATGATACCTTTACTCCAACTGTTTCCATTCCGCCATACTGGTTTTGTTTTGTCTCTTTTCCTATTCCTACTACATGTGTCTCATCATATGGATGCAAATAGCTAGAGTATCCTGGAATTTTTAGCGCACCCAAGACTTGGGGAATATCAGTTGAAAGGTCAATTACAAAGAAGGGATCGATTCTTTGATATGTTACAAGATACAGCTTCTCGCCCATGAATCTTGCAGCATAGATTGATTCTTCTGGTGCGACATTTTCTACCTTTCCTAAAATGTTTAGTGATTCATCTAAAACGTATACGTTGTTTGCCATGACAACACCTTTTGATGTATAGTATTCAGAGGTTGTTGCAACTCGAAACCTGTTTTCAAACTCATCCATCGAGTACTGGTTTAGTAAATATCCTGGGACCTCGCCCTTTGATACATAGCTTACAACTCCGTTGTCTATTGCAAATTTTTGAATCACAGTCTTTCTGTAATCTTGTTGTATCTTTATTTCGTATTCTGAAATTGCTTTTTGTATATTCTCAAAGAGTTTGTTTTTTTCAGCTTCAGGCATCCTGTTGTAAGTGTTTTGCAAGACATCAGAGATCTGCGCCCACTTTTGAGATTCACTAGAGCTGCCAGAATCAATTGACCTTATCTGCCCTTGAACATCTTCTGGCAAGAGCGGCAAGATTGTCTTAAAGAACCTGTCCTTGTTGTAGCTCTGATCATAATAGTATGGCTGGTACTTTTGGTATGTCAGATAGATTGCATCATTTGAAACATAAAGTGTCCCCGTGGCGCCCATCATAAACGTCTTGGAATCTACCTCATCAGAAAATATGTTAAATGTTGTAATGGTGTTAAAGTTGAAGTTTGGCTCTGGATTGTCAAAGTAATAGACATCTGGGGTAATTGCCACTCCGGCACTTTCTCTAAAAACGGGAGGCAGTGGATGGTAATAATCGACATACGAGTTTGAGATAAGATAGACATAGTCTCCAATCATTCTTGCACCGGTATAGTAACCAGTCATCTCATAATTTTTCAAAACCTTTGGGTCTTCCTTGTCAGAGACATCAACTATGACAGCATGGGTTACAGGCGTGTAGATTGGGCTTGGAATGTAATCATATTGCTGTATGGAGTAGTGTTCTGCGTTATCGTTGTAAAAGATAACCAGTCTGTCCTTGTTTAGAAACATATTCTGAAGATAGTTTCCTTTGACATCAAGGCCAACCTTTGATATTATCTTTGCAGTCTCGCCAGGATATGCGTCAATTATGGAAAGCTTATCCTGTGACAAAACATATGCGTACTTGTTATCGTTTTTAAGAAAGTCAGGCTCGTCAATTCCTATCACTTGAACATTTGTGGTGGAATACTTGACACCTCCACCTGCTGCAGAATCAGATAATTCTACTTGTGGTGCAAAAGAAGGCACTGCCGATTCTTCAGCACTCATAAATTGGTCCCGAAACATGGGACCTGAAAATGCAGATGAAACCTTTAGCTGCGAGTCAAGCAAAAAAGTTCTTAGCTCATCTGTTGAGTTGAACTTTTTTAAATTTTGAATCGTAGATTGTGTTGTAAAATTTTTTCCAATGTTGGTATCATCTACAGGTAAAACATGGACAGATGTTTGACCCAGTAGAACAAAAGCAGCTGTTCCAATAGCTACAGCTGCAATTGAAGCAATTATGATGTACGTTTTGCTGTTATTCATTTTGGATATTCATCTAATGGAATGGAGACCTTATAGGCTTTGATTAAAATTGAATTGAACTCAATTTTTTGATTTTTTTTGATACAATTTATCCGCAATCTCTAATCTTTTCATACTGGATGGCAACCATGAAACAAACTTTTGTTTTCTCTATTATCATCATTCTCTTCAAATTTAAATAACATACATGATAAATCAATTTCATGCCAAGAGTAACTCATTTTGAGGTACCCGCAGATGATCCTGCGCGGGCCCAAAAATTCTACAGTCAAGTATTTGGCTGGAAGTTTGACAAGTGGGATGGTCCAATGGAATATTGGATGACAATAACTGGCGACAACAAGGAACCTGGAATAAACGGAGGAATGCTAAAAAGAATGCCAGGTCAATTTGGCATGACTAACTATATTGAAGTGCCGTCTGTAGATGAATACCTGAAAAAAATCCAATCAAATGGTGGAAAAATAATCTTGCCAAAGACTCCAATTCCAGAAGTAGGAAACTTTGCAATGTGTACAGACACAGAAGGAAATGTGTTTGGAATAATTCAGTTAGACAAGAAATAATCAAAACCATACTTGGATCCCACATAATACACTCCAACAATTTGTGAGCAATCTCTAGGTCAATGCGGTAAATTCAATCAGATACGAAAATCTTTCTTATTATAACAACTGTTGCTAGTTTTTTTATTTTTTAATTTCAACCAAGTCATCTTCCAAATTTTCAGGCGAACGCTTATCAATAATACGATGTTATTTACATCATGCAAAAGCTTGGCGTAATTTGCTGCTTTGTTATAATGATATCATCGATTGTTTTGCCAGCACATGCCGAGGTTATCTCTTTTGAAACTGACAAGCCCTCATATGTAAGCGGTGAAAATATCAGGTTTGAAGGAATTGTGCAACAAAAAGACATCATCTCTGATGCAATTATTACTATTGTAATTAACGACCCAGAAGGAAAGTTTGTTCTTGTGACTCAGGCCAAGCCTGACAACGCGGGTTCATTTTATTCCATTATTGATACCGTGTCGAGATTTCAGGTAAATGGGACATATCATGCTACTGCGTACACCAGTACTGAAGACCAAGGCAGCTCGACAAATTTCGATCTCTTTGTAACTCCTGCAGTCTCCCTGTCTTCACCAAGCATAATCAAAAGACAACAAATCACGGTTGGTGAGAACAAAATCTTTTTGAATGTTCAAAGTTCCTCAATGATAAGTGATTTTGCCTTTGATGAAGGCAACAAGCAAATATCATTTAAGGTAACAGGGGATAAAGGCACAAGCGGTGTTACACTAGTCCCTGTCAGTCAGGTGCTAGAAGGACCATATGTGGTTACATTTGATGGGCAAGTCTGGCGAGACTTTCAAACCGTTGAAGACAAGAACTCTGGGGACACTTTTTTGAGAATACGTTATCCTCACAGCACGCATGAAATCACAATAACTGGAACTGCAGTTGTGCCAGAATTTCCTGTAACTGGTTTAATCTTAGTTGCAAGTATGATGACGATTCTAATAATTACAAGAACGAAATGGAATGGAATTTAAGATACAATTTATCAACAATCTCCGAAAAGCATCTTTGATTAAACTGACAAGACATTTTTCTTTGAAATCTTCAAGAAAATTTTTTCTACAAATTTTGTGGCAATTATTCCAAAAATAATTGCAGGGCCAATAACAACAGGAAAGACAATTGGCATCATCTCAAAATAAACATGTAAAGTGACGCTGCCAGAGACTATTCTGTCATAGATTACCTCATTGTATACATGCGTAATTAAAGGGAAATACAAAAAATAAAATGTAGAGCCAAGAATTGCACCCACCGCAAATGTAGAAGTACGTTTTTTGCTTGTAGAAAGAATAACATCTGATACAACAAATGGAATCAAAGTCATGATGTAAAATGGAATAGTCTGAACCAAGGCAGGATTGGGAAGAATAGAATTTGCAATGTTGATCAGCAACAAAAGTATTCCTGTGATGGATAAGATACCAAACTTGTGATTTGCAAACTTGGATGATAAAACAAGAATAGTTGAGATTAAAAATGGCATAGAGATGGTTGCAAAAACTGCGGCAAAGTAAATGTCTGGATTAAAATCAAAATAATTTGTTTCTGAGAAAGGCAAAGAAAAAGAATACAAAAATCCAGAGGAGA
>DATIAR010000001.1:0-2837 GCA_035457865.1 Nitrosopumilaceae archaeon | reverse complement strand
GGTTCCGCTACACAAAATTTTTCAAACTATAATGTATGGTTCTATTATTATGTAAATGGCAAGGCACCTGCGCCAGCTGGTTATGAACTAGAAGACCACGACCAAGCTATTCTCCCCCCATTAAAACAAATCAAATTAGGAATATCTATTCAAGATATAAAATGCAAAGAAAGCCATTCCCTTGTTATCAAACAAAGAGATGGTTCTCCTGCATGTGTAAAACCAACTAGCGTCCAACGCCTTTATGATCTAGACTGGGCAAGATCAATAGATTCAATCGATACCCCAGAAACTCCTCCAGGAGAAACTGGAACATTTGTAACCCTTTTTGAGGGTAGTAGAGAAGGACCATTGCAAGTGGAAAGTATTTCTAAAGACATGGTTTCTGGTTTGAATTTTCCTGAATATCCAGTTGCAAGAGATATTGGTTATCCAATATCTTTGCGTCTTGGCGAAACTGCAAGCAATGGTTGTACAGTGGAGCTAACTCTAGTAAGAATTAGCGGCAATACTGCTACCTTTCTAAAAAAGGAACATACCGATAGAATATGTCCAATCTGTCTTTCAGAAGATACTGTGATTGATACGCCCAATGGTATTATCAATGTAAAGGATCTAAAAGAAGGAATGAGTATATTCACACAAGATTCATCTGGTAACAAAATAATTGGCACCGTATTAAAGACTGGAAAGACAACTGTTTCTTCTACTCACAAGATGGCACATATCATTTTATACGATAACAGAGAATTGTATGTTTCACCAAATCATCCTACTGCAGATGAAAGACTTGTCGGAGAATTATTGGTAGGAGATGTTCTTGACAACTCCAAGATAAAAATTATAGAACTTGTTACATATGATGGAACACATACATACGACATTTTACCCTCAGGCCCAACTGGATTTTACTTTGCTAATGGAATCTTGATTGGGAGCACGCTAAAGTGATCTAGATGAAAACATTAACCATTACTTTATTCATTTCAACTCTTACAATTCTGTTGATTCAATCAGCATATGCTCAATACGGTGGTCCAGTACCTAGTTCAGATCCTACGGTTTATCCACAGCTTGAAAAAGAATTTAAGCTTGGAAAAAACGAGACCGCATTTTTCAAGTCGGAAAATATATTGATTAGATTTTATCAAATTACAGAAGATTCCAGATGTCCTGCTGATGTAGTATGTATATGGCAGGGCAGGGTTTCAGTTGAAGTAGACATAATAAAAGATGAAAAAAATGTAGGTGATTTTATCCTGACTTTGGGTGAGAATGAGAATCTTGCTTTGCAAACCTTTGATGGGTACTATATAAAATTGCTAAAAGTTGAACCATATCCATTTGCCAGTCACAATATAGAGTCCGACGAATACGTTGTTACTCTTTTTGTTGCAGAGATGGAAGACATTGTACCAATAGACTCTCCATTAAAACAGTTCAAGTCAGGAATTGACGCAAAGGATGTTGTATGCAAAGAAGGGCTACAGCTAGTAATAAAATCCAAAATCGGTTCTCCAGCTTGTGTAAAACCATCTAGTGCAACAAAACTTGCTTTGTGGGGATGGATTGGAACTGTGACTCAACATCCTAATCCCATCGATACCACGCCAGATGAGACTCCAGATACCACTCCAGGATCAATCAAGGAGGTTGTAAATCTAAACAACGTGTTAGGATTTGAATTGTTTTCTAATTTGTCACAAGGAAAACAAGAAAACGCGTTCTTTTCCCCCTATAGCATCTCAAGCGCGTTTTCTATTCTATATGAAGGTGCAAGAGGAACAACACAGAACGAGATCCAGTCAGTCTTTCATTTCATTAAAGAAGATAAAACAAGGAGGGACTATGCACACCAAATAATATCTGATCTCAACAAACCATCCAAAAACTATATTCTAAGTACTGCAAATGCGCTTTGGGCCCAGGACAAGTTTCCAATCTTAGCTGAATACAAAGATGTGACAGAAACATACTATCTTTCCAAGACTGAAAGCTTGGATTTTGAAACTAAACCGGAAGAATCACGAAACACAATAAACAGCTGGGTTGAAGAAAAGACAAATGACAAGATAAAAGATCTTCTTCCACAAGGTTCCATTAATGAAATGACTAGAGCAGTAATTACAAACGCGGTATACTTTTTGGGAAACTGGACAGTACAGTTTGATGAAAAGTTAACAAAAGAAGATGATTTTAAAATATCAGAGCAAGAAACCGTCAAGGTTCCAATGATGAATATAGAACAAAATTTCAATTATGCATCAACTAATGACTTGCAGATCTTGCAAATGTCTTACAAGGGAGATGACTTGTCAATGCTTGTTTTATTACCAAAAGACAATGATCTGCCCTCTCTTGAAAAGAAACTCTCGGTAGAAAATCTAAATGAATGGAAGAGTAACCTGGCAAAAAAACAGGTAAACGTTTACCTGCCAAAATTCAAACTGGAAACATCATACTCCCTTGTAGAAAATCTTACGAATATGGGAATGACTTCAGTATTTATTCCAGGGCAGGCTGATTTGTCTGGAATAAACAAAGATGTAGATCTCTACGTTACAGGTGTCTTTCACAAGGCGTTTGTGGCAGTAGACGAAAAGGGCACCGAGGCCGCAGCCGCCACAGGAATAGTGATCGGCACAACATCAGTTGGACCTCAACCAGAGATATTTAGAGCAGATCATCCATTCATGTTTTTAATTCAAGATGAGAGAACAGGATTGATCCTGTTTATAGGAAAGATAGTAGATCCAACCAAAACTGTATAGAAAAATATAAAAAATTTTGAAAGAAATTTTGTTAGCCTATCCGAGTCTTACAGTTTCAGACCGAAA